>JALYOB010000403.1 GCA_030857085.1 Acidobacteriota bacterium
TAACTGAGCGACGAATGGCCGGTGCCGAAGTCGTCGATCGCGATGGTCACGCCGCGCTTGCGGAACTGCGCGAGCGTCGACATCGTCAGCTCGACATCTTCCATGGCCACGGTTTCGGTGATCTCGAGTTCGAGCGTGCGCGCGTCGATGCCGCTCTCCTGAATCGCGCTCTCCACGATCGAGAAAAGCGCAGGATCGCGGAACTGGCGCGCGGAGAGATTCACCGCCACGCGGAAATGCGGGAAGCCTTTGTCGTGGAAGCGGCGTGCGGCGCGACATGCTTCGCGCAACACCCACTCGCCGATCTGCAGAATCATTCCGCGCTGTTCGGCGAAGCCGATGAAGTGCTCGGGCGCAATCACGCCGCGCTCCGGATGGTTCCAGCGCAGCAGCGCTTCCATCCCCACCACGGCAAGGTCGCCGTCGATCTCGAGCTGCGGCTGATAGAGCAACGCGAACTCGCCGTTTTCGAGCGCGCGATGGAGGCCGCTCTCGAGCGTCATCCGCTCGTGCGTCGTGCGGCTCAACTCGCGCGTCGCCAGCTGAAACGTGTTGCGGCCGTGATCTTTCGCGCGATACATCGCCGTATCCGCATTCTTCAGCAGCGTCTCCGCATCCTCCCCATCCTCGGGGAAAAGGGTGATGCCGATGCTGGTGGTGATGTAGAGACGGTGGCCGTTCACTTCGAACGGCTCGCCGATCGTGCGCAACACCTTCTGCGCGACGACCGACGCCGCCTCGCCACGCTGAAGTTCCTGCAGCACGATCGTGAACTCGTCGCCGCCGACGCGGGCCACGGTGTCGCCCTCACGCACGGCCGCTTTGAGGCGCTTCGCGACCTGACGCAGCAACTCGTCGCCGACGCTGTGCCCGAGGGAGTCGTTGATCAGCTTGAAGTGATCGAGATCGAGGAAGAGGACTGCGACCGCGGTGCTGCGGCGCTGCGCGAGTGCGAGTGCGAGCGACAAATGCTCCTGAAAGAGGCGGCGATTCGCGAGCCCGGTGAGCGCATCGTGATACGCCTGATACTCGATCTGCTGCTCCGCTTCCTTGCGCTGGGTGATGTCGCGAATGAGGCCGATCACGCCGACGACGTGGCCATGCTCGTCGAGATGCGGGCGATAAACGGACGACACCCAGCCGTGCCGGCCGGTGCTCGGAACGGTGTAATGCACGTCAGGAGTGGAGACCGTTTCGCCGTTGAACGCGCGCCGCAGCAGATCCTCGACATGCTGCTCGCGAACATGCGGAAAGAGATCGGGTGCAGGCTTGCCGACGACCTGCGAGGCATCGAGGCCGGTCAGCTCTTCCATGAAGCGGTTCCAGAGGACGTACTGCAGATTGCGGTCGTACACGACGATGCCTTCGCCGGCGTTGTCGATGATTTCGGTGGCGAAGCGATTCGTTTCGTCGCGCGCACGCGTGGCACGAATGACGATGATCTGGCGCGCAATGATCGCAATCGACACCGCGACCACTGCTACCGCAATGACGGCCTGGAGCGGACCCATGGGCGTGGGCAGTCTCGCCAACCGCGGCGAGGCGCGCAAGAGAAAAGTTTGTGACACGATGCGATGGAGACGATGAGTTACTGCGACGCCGCTCCCGGACATCCGTTTCATGGGCCGTATCACGACTTCGAGTACGGCTTTCCGGTCGACAACGACGACGCGCTTTTCGAGCGGCTGGTGCTGGAAATCAATCAGGCCGGGTTGTCGTGGCTGACGATCCTGATGAAGCGCGAGGCGTTTCGCGCGGCGTTCGACAACTTCTCGATCGACAAGGTCGCACGCTATGACGCTCGAAAACGGGCGGAATTGCTCGAAAACGGGGGCATCATCCGCAACCGGCTCAAGATCGATGCGGCGATCGAGAATGCGAAGCGCATCCGCGCGCTGCGCGATTCACACGGCTCATTCGGGAAGTGGATCGAAGCGCATCACCCGCGCACGAAAGAGGAGTGGGTGAAGCTGTTCAAGAAGACGTTCGTGTTCACGGGCGGCGAGATCACCGGCTCGTTTCTCATGTCGATCGGCGTGCTGCCGGGGGCGCATGAGGAGTGGTGTGGGGTGAATGCGAGGATTGCGAAGGTGTCATCCCGAGCGTAGCGAGGGACCTTGCCTGTATGTTCGAGGGAAGGTCCTTCGCTTCGCTCAGGATGACACGACGCGGATGCACGACACTCGCGCTGGATGGAGGGGATCCTTCGACCGTCCTGCGGCGCTGGCGCGCCTCCGGCGGCTCAGGATGACACGTTGGCCTGCATCGCTTCTTCGTACAGGCAGTGAAAGTGATGCACGCCGTTTTCGCGCTGGGGGGAGTAGCGGCCGGCGTCGTACGTGGATGATGCGAGGCCGCGTTGCACGGCTTCGCAGATCTCGATGTCTTCGAACTGGATCTCGTCGCTGAACGCGACCGTCTCGTCGATCTCCATCCGCGATGCGTCGGGGTCTTTGAAGTACCAGTCGAAGAGCGTCACCGTGCGTCCGGGGCCGAGCGGCAGGATGAGGTTCGTCGAGAAGTTGTCGGGATAGACGTTGAGCATCAGGTTGGGGAAGATCCAGAAGTAGCGCACTTCGTCGTCGCCGTTCGCGGTGCGGATGCGCTCCGCGCGTCTGGTCGGCGCGAACTGGATCGAGTAGCTCCCCTTGGTCTCGGTGCGGTAATTCGGGTAATCGAGCTCGCGATAGAGACCTGGATGAACGATGGGGATGTGATAGCCCTCGAGGTAGTTGTCGACGTAGACCTTCCAGTTGCAGTCGAGCTCCCAACGCTTCGTGCGCGCGAGGCGAAAGCCGCTGTAGTCATGCTTGGGCATGTCCGACAGCAGTTCGCCGAGGAACGATTCGAGCGACTCGGATTGTGAATCGAGATTCACGAATACGAGCTCGTTCCAGATCGCGGCCTGAAATTGCGGAAGGCGGCACGTTGCGCGATCGAAATCCGCAACGCCTTCGAATTCGGGCGTGTTGCGCAGGCTGCCGTCGAGGGCATACGTCCAGCCGTGATAGCCGCATTGCAGGACCGGACGCTTCCCCTCCCCTTTTGCCACCGGACCGGCGCGATGACGGCAGACGTTCGACATCGCCCGCAGAACGCCGTCATTGCCGCGCACCACGAGCAGCGGCTCGCCGGCGATGGTGGTGGTGAAGTACTGCCCCGGCTCGCGCACCTGCGCCGCATGTCCGGCGAGCTGCCACGAGCGTCCGAACACGTTCCGATTCTCTTCCGCGAGGATCGCGGGATCGAAGTAGTAGCGCGACGGAAGGGTCGAGGCGTGGGCGAGACGAGGATCGATCATGCGGTTCTGCGGATCATGAGATAGAGCGGAATGCTGAGCAGGAGCAGCCCGACCGCCCAGGCGGTGCTGCGCGGATCGCTCGCCGCAGCGCTGGCGAGAAAGGCGACCGAAGCGACGAGCGCGAGGCCGGTGGTGATCGGATGTCCCCACGCGCGATACGGCCGATGCACATCTGCCTCGCGGCGGCGCAGCACGAAGAGCGTCGCGAACGACAGCGTGTAATTCGCGACGAAGAAAAACGCGAGCTTCGCGATGACGGTTTCGAACGTGCCCGTGACGATGAACGCGCCCGCGAGCAGGCTGCTGATCAGCAGCGCGATGTCGGGCGTGCCGCCGCGATTCACCTCGCGCGCACCGCGCCAGAAAAGGCCATCGCTGGCCATGGCGTACAACACGCGCGGCGCCATGAGCACGTTCGAGCTGACGGCGCTGAGCAGCAGCAGAATGACGAGCGCGCGCAAGACATCGTAGCCGCCGGTGCCGAAGAGGCGCTCGATCACCACACCTGCCGCGAAGTTGCTGCCGGCGATGCTCGGCAGCGAGACGACGCAGAGAAACGCGAGATTGATGGCCATGAACAACACGGCGATCGTGGCGACCGAGAGCAGCATCGCGCGAGGGATGTTCTTCGCGTGATCCTTCACTTCTTCGGAAAAATAGATGATGGCCGACCAGCCGTCGAACGTGTAGATCACCGACTGCAGTGCGAGCACGAACGCGACGAAGAGCGAGCCTTCATGTTCGATGGTCGCAATGGTGGCGGCGTTCGGAGGGCGCGAGCCGAGCCACACGCACGCGGCGATGAACAAAAGCAGTGCGACTCCTTTGACGACGCTGGTGAGGTTCTGCACCGCGCCTCCGGCGCGCACGCCCATCCACTGGATGACGGTGAAAAGCGCCACCACCATTAACGCGACCACATGCTGCGTCCGCGCTTCGGGAAAGAGGCTGACGGTGTATTCGCCGACGACGATCGCCACGGCGGCAGTCGTGCCGCAGGTGGAGATCCAGTCGCTCCAGCCGACGACGAATCCTGCGTAGTCGCCGAGGCCGTGGCGTACGAAGACGTACTGTCCGCCGCTGCGCGGCACGAGCGTTCCGAGCTCGGCCAGCGCGTTCGCGCCGAGCAGAGCGTAAAGCGCTCCGACGATCCAGACGGCGATGAAGGGCCAGAACGTTTGCAGGTGCGCGGCGATGACGCCGGGCGTGCGGAGGATGCCTGCGCCGACGGCGTTGCCGATGGTGACGGCGAGCCCGAAGCCGACGCCGAGGACCGCAAGCAGCTGCCCGCGGGAGACGGTGGACGCGTCAGTGGTCGTAACCGGCATGCGGCGCGCGCAAGTGTAACGCGGCAGGACGGACGTTTTGGAGTGCGGCGGCAGAGCCGCCGCTCTGGTATGCCGCGGCAAAGCCGCGGCTTTGGAG
>JALYOB010000062.1 GCA_030857085.1 Acidobacteriota bacterium
TTGCAGGCCTAGCCTCCGCGACACAGCTCTCTTATCTCGCACGAGTGTCGCGGAGGCTAGGCCTGCAGACGGGGTCTGGGGCCCGCGGCCCCAGCCGCCGGAGGCCCCCGTCGTCGTCACCTCACGGCAGCAGTACGCAGCGGGCGGAACTTATTGTTGACGCCGAAGTTCTTGGTCAGGTAGGCGACCACCGCGCTCTTGTCTTTCTCCGGCAGGTTCGCTCCCCAGCGCATCATCTTCTCCACCGTGGCCGTCCACTGCTTTTCCGTAAGCCTCTGCTGCACGAGGAGATCGGCCGAATGGCAGGCGTAGCATGCCGCCTCGACCTGCGTTTTTCCGGTCCCGGCGGGGAGTTGTTTGAACTGCGTTCCCGGCGTGGGGAGCGCCGCGAGCACGAACACGAGCAGCCAGCTCATCCCTTCACCTCCACGTCCACCGCGTGCCACCCGTTGTAGAGATAGCCGCTCTGATTCCAGACCGTTTCCCGCGGCTGGGTCACGCCGCGGCTGTCGGTCGCGCGCGCCATGAGCGTCGCGGTTCCGCTCTTCTTCGGCGTCCAGCGCAAGTGCCACAAACGCCATGCATGCGGTGAGTGACGCGCGTCGAGCGTGGCCGTGCTCCACGTTGCTCCATCGTCATCGCTGATCTCGACCTTCTCGATGCCGGGCGCGCCGGAGAAGGCGAAGCCGCGAATGTCGTACGCAGTCTTCACGCGCGCATGCTTCGGCGCGGTGGTGATGTTCGACTTCACCGCCAGCTCCGTCACCGGATGCATCTCCTCCGGCTTGAACGTCACGCCCGGCGCGCCCGGCTCGTTCGGCCAGCGATACGCGGTTTCCATGTAGAAGCCGGTCTGCGGTTTGTCGCTGAGCGTCATCCGCACGACCCACTTCATCCAGTGATCGCCTGCCCATCCAGGCACTACGAGACGTAGAGGCGCGCCATGCTGCGGCGGGAGCGGCTCGCCGTTCATGGCGTAGGCGAGAATGCAGTCGTCGAGCGCTTTGGTCAGCTCGATGCTGCGATGGAACGGCGGCACTTTTCCCGGAGGATCGTCGCTGCCGAAGAGGTGCAGGTGTTTCGCGGATGCGCCGACGCCTGCGCGCGCGAGCACGTCTTTCACCCGCACGCCGGTCCAGCGCGCGTTGGCGACGGCGCCGTAACGCCACTGCACGCCCGGCATCGCCGGCGTCTGCAATCCGCGTCCGTTGCCGGCGCACTGCAGCACGCACGTCGCCTCCGTTTTCGGCATCTGCCTGAGCTGCGCGAGCGTGAGCGTCAGCGGCTTCGCGACGTCGCCGTCGATGCGCAATTTCCACGTCCTGAGATCGGGCGTGCGCGGAATCCAGTGGCTGCGCACGAAGAAGAGCGACGCGGGGGTGAGGTAGTCGGTGAGGAGCTCGAGCGGCGTCTCGAGGTTGAGCGGGTAGCCGTTCATCTGCAGCAGGTGCGATTCCGCTGCAGCCGCTTCGACGAGCGCGCCGGCCGCGAGCGGCGCCGCTGCCGCAACACGAAGAAAGGATCTGCGATCGAGAGACATCGCGGGTTAGTGTAGATGCGCTTGGCGCTCGCGCTCTATCTCTGCACAGCAATTTCACTTCTGCTCGCGTGGCGGCGGCTCCAGCGGATTTCGGTCGCCGCCGCCATCGCGCTGATCGCGCTGCCCATGCTTCCCGCCGGACGCGCTCTGCTGACGAATCGCACGCTCGCGCCGGCCGACATTTCGTTCGTCGCCGAGCCGCTGCATGCGTATGCCCGCGACTACGGCGTGGAACAACCGCACAACATCGCCCTCTCCGATCTGCACTGCCAGATCCTTCCGTGGCAGAAGGCGGTGCGCTACGCACTCGCGCACGGCGAGTGGCCGCTCTGGAATCCGTTCGTCTTCGCCGGCGACATTCTCGCCGCGGCCGCACAGCCGGCGGTGTACGACCCGCTGCAGTGGCTCGCGATGCTGCTGCCGCTCGTGGATGCATTCACGTTCTCGGTCGCACTCACGTTTTTCCTGGCCGGCTTCTTCACGTTCGCTTTCGCGAAAGAGCTCGGGCTCGGCGACGTCGCCTCGCTCGTCGCCGCAACAGGCTTTCTCCTCTGCGGCATGATGGCCTTCTTCGCCGGCTGGCCTCTGGGACGAACATGGGCGTATCTGCCGCTGGTGCTGTTCGCGACCCGCCGTCTCGTGCATCGCGAAACGTTCGCACTCCTGACGACGGCCTTCGTGCTGGTGATCGTCTCCGGCCATCCGGAGTCGGTGCTGCACGTGGTCTTCGTCGGCGCGGTCTACGGCCTGTTCGAATATTTGACATCGCCGCGCAAGCTCCGCCCGCTCCTCCTTGCCCTCGCATCCGGCGCCATCGCCCTCGGCCTCACGGCCATCTATCTGCTGCCGTTCTTCGAAGCCGTTCCGCAAACGAACGAGCACATCATCCGCGACGAGATCTACGCGCGCACGAGCTACGACGTGATCGCGAAGCCGCACGTGCGCCTCGAACGAATGCGGCGGACGTTCATCCCGGGCGTGCGCCACGGCGACCCGCTCAGCGCGCGCGTCGGCACGATCCTTCTCTTCCTCGCAATCGCGGGCCTCCTCACACGCCGCGATCGCTATGCGTGGTTCTTTCTCGCACTGACCATCGCCGGATTGCAGGCCACGTTCGGCAACTGGCCCACCGCCCACGCACTGCACGCATTGCCGCTCTTCGACGTGGCCATCAACGAGCGGCTCGCATTCGCGGCTGCGTTCGCGATGTCGATCCTCGCCGCCTTCGCCGTCGACGCACTCGCAAAACGGCAACGCCTGCTCGCGGTCGCGGTCCTGGTGCTGGTGATGTTCGAACGCACGTACGACGATGGCCGCATCTATCCCGCCATTCCGCGCGAGGCCTTCTTCCCCCGCATCCCCCTCATCGCCGCGATCCCGCGCGACGCGCGCATGACGGGCGTGCAGTACGCGTTCACCGGCAACAATCCCACGATGTACGGGCTGGAAGACGTGCGCGGCTATCAGGCGATGACGTTCAAACGCTTCTACGACACGTATCCGCTCTGGTCCACGTATCAACACGCCTGGTACAACCGGGTGGACGATCTGACGAAGCCGTTCCTCTCGTTTCTCAATGTCCGCTACGCGATCGGACCAGGCGACGCGCCGCAGGGCTGGGTGACGGTGGCGGAGGATCGGGGGATGCGCCTCTTCCAGAACACGAGCGAGTTGCCGCGCGCGTTCCTCCCCACACAAGTCCGCTTTGAACGCGATCCGGAACGCGTGCTCGAAGGAATGAAGGCAGCGACCGATTTCTCGCACGTCGCCTGGATCGAGACGGATGCGCTCCCTCCGCAGGACATCCTCAACGGCCGCGGCGTGGTCACTCTCCGCCGCAGCGGCCTCGCCTACGAGCTCGATGCGTCGATGGAGCAACCCGGCTGGGTTGTGATCTCGGCAACAGCATGGAAGGGCTGGCGCGCCTACATCGACAACCGCCGCGTCCACACGCATTTCGCCAATCACGCGTTCCTCGGCATCTACGTGCCCAAGGGCACGCACCACGTGACGCTGCGCTATCTCCCCGAGTCCTTCACCCGCGGCCGCCTGATCTCACTGGCGACGCTCGTCGCGCTTGCGCTGCTGGGCATACGACGAGGGATACGACGAGGGGGCCTCCGGCGGGCCGGCACGGCCGGCAGCGCTGGTTGGCCAAGCCGTTAGCCGCGCTGTACTCGATGGCCGCGGTCAGTTCGCACAGCGTGCGTACGGGCTGGGCCAACCAGCGCTGCCGGCCGTGCCGGCCCCGGTCGTACCTCTGCGACAATCCCCGCCGAATGCCGGCCATCGTGCTCTACCTGGCGACGACGATTGGGGTGATTGCGGTGTGGCGGCGGTATGTCGCCTCGCTGACGCATGCGGCTGCGATTGCGCTCGTGCTCTTGCCCTTCTGCTTTGTCGGGCGGGCGCTCCTCACCGCGCAGGTGTATGCGCCGATCGACATGCCCTTCCTCTCCGAGCCGCTCAAAGACTACGCGCGCGACTATGGGATCACGCGCGAGCACAACCCCGCGCTGTCGGACAACTACATGCAGTTCATCCCGTGGCAGCACTCCGTGCGCTTTGCCGTGCAGCGCGGCGTCTGGCCGCCGCTCTGGAACCCGTTCCTGCTGTGCGGCAGCATCCTCGCGCCGAACATGCAGTCCGAGCCGTATGACCCGGTGCATGTGCTCAGCTTCCTCCTGCCGCATCCGCAGGCGCTCACGTACGGCGCGGCGATGACCTTCTTTCTCGCTGCCTTCTTCTCCTTCTTCTTCGCGCGCGCATTGGGATTGCGCGAAGTGCCGTCGCTGATTGCGGCGAGCGCGTACACCTTCTGCGCGACTCTCGCGTTTTTTGTGGCGGTGCCGCTTGGGCGGACGTGGTGCTTGCTGCCGTTCGCGCTGCTCGCGGTGCGCATGGTCGTGCGCGAGAACACCATCCGTTCCGCCGTGTTGCTCACGACCGTCTTCGTGCTCGCGATCGTGGCCGGACATCCGGAGTCATTGATGCAGGTGATCACGAGCGGCGCGATTTACGGCGCGTTCGAGATTGCCATTGCGCGGAAGGTGAAGCCGGTTCTCACCGCGGTCGTTTGCGGCGTGATTGCGTTGCTGCTGACAGCGATTGCATTGCTCCCGTTCTTCGATGTCGCGCCGCATACCACCGAATACTCCATCCGTCAGAACTTCTACAAAGACAAGCCGCTGCCGTTTCCGCCGCAGCATGTCGGCGAGCGCGCGGCCGCATCGGTGTTTCCCTGGTATGCGGGACAGCCGGAGCGCGACAAAGTCACGCCGCCGTGGGATCCGACTGTGATTCGCGTCGGCAGCGTGGCTCTCGCGCTGGCGCTGGCGGCCTTGGTGCTCGCGCCGCGGCGCGAGACGTGGTTCTTCTTCATTCTCGCCGTCTGCACCACGTGGATCGGCCTCAACGCGTGGCCGCTCGCGCACCTGCTGCATGAGCTGCCGGTGTTCGATATCGCCGTGAACGAACGCTTCGCCATCACCGCCTGCTTTGCGCTGGCGATGCTGGCCGGCATTGCTGCCGATGCGTGGCCGCAGTCGCGCGGACGTGCATTCGCCGCGACCGCGATCGTCATCGGCGTGGGAGTCGCGCTGGCGATCGGCACGCGCGTCGTCCGGCCGGAAGTGCAGCGCGAGCTGGTCACATTTCTCATCGCCGTCGAGCTGATTCCGCTCGCGATCCTCGCCGTGCTCTTCGCAAAACGCACGCGCGCACCGATCGCCATTCCGCTGATCCTCGCGCTGGTTCTCGCCGAGCGCACGCTCGTCGACGGCTCGATCTTCCCGACGCTGCCGGCGAAGATGTTCTATCCGAAAGTTCCGCTGCTGCAGACGATCCTCGGGGACCAAACGAAGCCGTTCCGCGTGGCCGGATTGCACTTTTCTTTTCTGCCCGACACCGCCGCGCTGTACGGCCTCGAAGAAGCGCGCGGCTACGAGGCAATGACGTTCGACCGCCTCTCCCGCACCTTTGCCTTCTGGTGCAGGTACCAGCCGATCTCGTTCAACAACATCACCGATAAGCAGAAGCCGTTTCTGTCTTTCTTAAACGTTAAGTATTTGCTTGCTCATAAACGAGAACAGCCGGATGCGCAGTGGCGGCTGGTGCAGGAAGACCGCGACTCGCGTCTCTTTGAAAACACCCGCGTGATTCCGCGCGCGTTCGTGCCGCCGCGCGTGCAGTACGACGAGGATGAAGACGTCGTCATCGCGCGCATGGCGCAGACGTACGACTTTTCGAAAATCGCCTTCATCACCGCGCCCGAATACCCGTCGCACGAGATCGTGAATGGCCCGGGCAAAGTGCGCGTGCGGCGTCACACGTTCGGCTACGACCTCGTCGCGGAAATGCAGAACGAGGGATGGGTGGTGGTCTCCGAGAGCGCGTGGCCGGGCTGGCGCGCCTACGTCGACGGCAAACGCGTCCGGCCGCATTTCGCCAATCACGCCTTCCTCGGCGTCTTCGTTCCGAAAGGGACGCACGACGTCCGCCTCGCGTACGAACCCGAGCCGTACACCCTCGGCCGCAACATCACGCTCGCCACCATCGCCGCGCTACTCGGCTTCTTCGCCTTCCGCCGCTACCGACGCCAGCACCCACGCGCCGTAGGCGTCTGACGTCGCGCCGATCGGCACCACCACGAACTCCGGCACCTCGTATGGATGCCTCTGCATCAGCGCCTCGCGCAATGCATCGACGCGTGCGTCCGACGTCTTGATGAGGAGCAGCTGCTCGCCGTCTTCTTCGATGTTGCCGCGCCAGCGGTAAATCGAATCGATGCGCGGCACGATGTTGACGCACGCGGCGACGCGCGCTTCGACCAGAGCTCGAGCGAGGCCGCGCGCATCGTCATTCGCGCCGACGGTGGTGAGAACGAGAACAGGCTTCATCGCCCGTCGCGATGCTCGTCGCGCACGATATCGCGCACGACCGCGGCAGCATCGCGGCCCGTATCGCGCATCACGCGGCGCGCGTGCACCCGTTCGAGATGCGGCGTGACGAACCAGGCGAAGAAAGAACCTCCGCCGATCGAAATCGCCGCGGGCACGATCGACGTATCGCGCTGCGCGAGCTGCTTCGACCTGACGAGCTCCATCGTCTCGCCATCGTAGATGCGCAACTCCGCTGCGACACGCGAGACGAGCACGCCCAAGGCCACGCCGGCATGGCGCGTTCCGACTTCGACGCCGCCATACTCCTGATTCGACGCCTCACCGGCGGAAATCTCCACGTAGTAGTCGGCGACCGCCGCGCCATCACGCACGGCCTCGTCGTACGTGCGCACCGCGTCGAACGCATCGAACCCGCGCGCGCGCAACTCGCGGCGGAGCGCGTTCGCAATCTCGGTCTGCACGGGATCCGATCCGCGCAGCACACCGATGCGCGCGCGTTGGGTTTGCGGCTTCGGATGGAGCGCGAATGCAACACCCGGAATGACGACCAGCAGCATCGCAACCAGCAGGCGTTTCATGGCGCGTAGTCTATCCTTTCGCCGTGCTGAGGCGCCTCCTCCTCATCTTCCTCGCGGCGGCCGCGCTCTGGCTCGCGTTCGAATGGATCACGTTTCCGGACGTGACCGTGCTCGAAAAACAGCCGCCGAAAACCACCGCCTTCATGGAGCTGCGCAAAAAGCAGCTGCGCGCGCAAGGGAAGAACGACGACATCCAGTACAAGTGGGTCTCGTACGGAAAGATCTCGCCGTACCTGCGCCGCGCCGTCCTCGTAGCCGAGGACAACGGGTTTTACGAGCACAAAGGCGTGGATGTGAAGGGGATGAAAGAAGCGTTCGAGCGGGACTGGAAACGCCGCAAGCTCACGCACGGCGGCTCGACGATCACCCAGCAGCTCGCGAAGAATCTCTACCTCTCGCCGTCGCGCAACCCGCTGCGCAAAGTGCGCGAATACTTCATCGCCCGCTCGCTCGAAAAACACCTCACCAAGAAACGCATTCTCGAGATCTATCTGAACGTCGTGGAAATGGGCGAGCGCGTGTACGGCGCGGAAGCAGCGGCCCGCTACTACTTTCACAAATCGGCGTCGTCCCTGACGACGCGCGAAGCCGCGCTGCTCGCAGGCTGTCTGCCCAATCCCCGCATCATGAATCCCGGCGATCCGAATCGGCGCCTGCGCGCACGCCAGAAAATGATCCTCTCCCGCATGCGCCGCTGGGGCTACCTGCTCGAACGCGACGTACTGACCTCGAAGAAACCGGCCGCCGAAGAACCGCCCGCAACGACCGAAACCACCGCCACTGCCGCAGTGACCGACACCGACATGCCCGCGCTGGAAACAGACACCGCCCCGGCGACCGACACGACAGCCACCGAAGCGCCGGCCACGGAGACAACCGCAACGGAGGAAGCGCCGGCAGTGGAGGAGACGGCGACGGGAACGTGATGGTGGGTGTCGGTTGCTGGTTGTCGGTGTGGCGGGGGTTGTCGGTTATCGGTTGTCGGTTGTCGGTGTGGCGTGGGGTATCGGTTGTCGGTTGTCGGTATGCACAAGAACAATCGGCAACGGGCAACCGAGAACCGACAACCGAGAACCGACAACCGAGAACCGACAACCAGCAACCAGCAACCGACAACCGACAACCCACCCACCACCCAACCACCGCCCCATCAGTAACTTCGCTCGTGCCGCTCGAAGATGGTCCGCCTTTTGCGCTTGGCGTCGGACGTGAAGCACGACGCAAAACAGCAGCGATGGATGAAACGGGGCGACTACCGTCTCATCTGTGACTGCCAGCAGCACGCACGCGCGAACAGCGCGTGGCGTCGCGCATTGCGCATTGCATCGCGCGGCGTTGCAGTCCTGGTGAGCGTACCGCTCGCACTCTCCGCCTTCGACATTCCGATCTCGGCGATGAACCTGCCGCCGTTCGATTTGCATGCGGTGAAAACCGTTGCGAAAGCGCATGCGCCACAGCCGCAGCAGCAGATGCGCATCTTCACGACGCCCGCAGTGCGCGAGCAGTTCCTCACGCCTGCAAAGCGCGACGTGACGCTCGACGTCTTCAAAGACGAATACTTCCGACGTCACGTTCCGTACGGCGAGATCATCGTGCGCGAGGCGCGGAAAAACAAACTCGCGCCGGAGCTCGTCGCGGCGATGGTGCACACGGAATCCGACTTCCGCACCACGCTCGTCTCGCACAAGAGCGCGCAGGGTCTGATGCAGATCGTGCCCAGCACCGCGCGCCTCCTCGGCATCAGCGATCCGTTCGATCCGCAGCAGAACATCGCCGCCGGAACGAAGTACTTCCGCTACCTGCTCAATCGCTTCGAAAACGAGCAGATGGCGCTCGCCGCATACAACGCCGGCGAAGGCAACGTCGAGCGCTTCGGCGGCATCCCGCCGTTCGGCGAGACGCGCGAGTACATCGAGAAGGTGAGCCGCCGCGCGAACCGCTACCGCCAGCGCGTGCAGACCACGTACGTCGCGTCATTGCGCGACCGCCGCAGCGAAACCGCCCGCTAGCGGATAAAATGCGCTGCATGCAGTTGCAGCATGCGAGAGGCGAGGAGCGACGCGAATTTCAGCGCCTCCGTCTCGACACGCAGCTTCCGGGCACGTTCGGCAACACCGCCGTCATGATCATCGAGGCGGGCGTTCTCGGCGCGCGGATACAGCACGCCTCGCGGCTCGACGTGTCGCGCGGCGATCTCCGCTTTGCGTCCGGCGCAAACGAGATCGCGATGCGCTGCGAGGTCGTGCGCACCGTCGAAGCCGAAGGCCGCCACGTGTCCGGCCTCCGCTTCGTCGCCGCCGTCGGCAACTCCGGCGATCACCTCCGCGCCATGCTCGGCGACCTGGTCGTGCGCGCTCTCGAACATCGCTACGACGCATCGGCCACGCGGCTTCGCCTCCGTCCCGTCGACGGCGACAAGACCGTGCGCGGCATCGACGCGCAATTCATTTCGTATCGTCTCGAGAACGGCGCGTGGCGCAAACGCAACGTCTTCCTTCCCGAACAACCGGTCGCAGGATTCACCGTTGCGCGCGGCGAAGATGCCGAAGAAATGCAGCGGCTCTGCGCGGTTTACGAAGCGTCCGACGACGAAGGCCGGCGGCTCATTCGCCTCTTCGCGGAACTGAGCGTCAGCGACGCGCTGCAGATCCCGCCGACGTCGTGAGCGGCTCGCGCGCGTTCTCCTGCGCGCGCTCCTGATCGACCGGCAGCGTGAAGTAGAACTGCGTTCCGTTTCCCTGCTCGCTCTCCACCCAGATCCGCCCGCCGTGCGCTTCGACGATGCCTTTCGCGATCGGGAGACCGAGGCCTGCGCCCATGCGTTCGGTGCGCTTGGCCTGCCAATAGGGACTGAAGATGTCGCTCAGGTTCGAAGCAGGAATTCCCGGTCCTGTATCGGCGACGGTGAAGAGCACGCGCTGCTGCTCCTCGACCGTCGCGCGCACGTCGATGCGGCCGCCCGGAGGCGTGAACTTCATCGCGTTGCCGATGAGATTCGACAGCACCTGCATGATGCGATGACGATCCGCGCGCACGGCCGGCACCTGCGCGTCCGCGTCGTACGCGATCGTCACCGAGGACACGGAAGCCTGCGCGCGGAAGATCTCCGCGACTTCGCCGAGGAGATCGGCCACTTCGACGGGCGCAGTCTCGATCGGCAGGCGCTTGCCGCCTTCGAGACGCGTCACGTCGAGGAGGTCTGCAATCAGGCGATTCATCCGTTTCGCCGACACCTCGATCGTATCGAGCTGTTCGCGATCCTCCTCGGCGAGCGCCTCCGAAGTCTGCAGCAGTGCTGCGCCGAGGGAGACCGCGCTGAGCGGATTGCGGAGATCGTGCGAGACGATCGCGAGCACTTCCTCGCGCGCACGCACCGCCTGCTGCGACTCGAGGTACAGACGCGCGTTGTCGATCGAAAGCGACGCGCGACGCGCGAGCTCCGCGAACAGAGGGAGATCGGCGGACGCGAACGGTTTGCTGTTCGTCGAGATCGCGGCGGCGATGCCGATGGTCTGCCCGCGGCTCACGAGCGGCAGAAAAATGAGATTGCGCGAGTCGCCGTCGGGATGACCGGTGAGATACGAATAGAGTGCGGAGGTCGATCCGACCAGCGTCGGCTCGCCGCCCTGCATGATGCGCACGAGCGCCTCCGGCACTTCAGCGCGCACGGTGCCGACGCTCGATGCGTACGTCGCCTCGTCTTCCGGATTGCGATGCGCAACCGCAACGCGACGCAAGCCGCCTTCGGTTTCGGCGATGTCGACCACCGACATCTCCGCGAGGTTCGGCACGATCAGTTTCGCGAGCGTGGCGATCGTATGTTCGTAATCGAGCGAGGCCGCGAGCTCCTGTCCCGCTGCTGCGAGGAACGCGGCGCGGCGTTCCTCCCGCTCGGCCGCTTCGCGCGCGCGCTGCGCTTCGAGCGTCTCCCGTTCCGCGTCGAGCCGGCGCTTCATCGCCTCGCGCGCGAGAAGGCGCATCTGCCGCCCGAGTCCGGCCACGAGCAGCGCGGACGTGAGCGCGAGCAGAGTCAGCACGATCGTGAGCCAGCGATTCACACGCTCGGCGTCGCTCATCCACTCGAGCCGCGTCTCGATCGCGCCCTGCAGTTCGATCTCGAGATTCGACGCGGCCGCGAGTGACTGCTCGTACGCGGCGTGGCTCTCGAACAGGCGGGCGAGAAAGACTTCGCGCGGCAGCGGGCGCGAAACGAACTCGCCTCGCGCGACGCTGTTGTGCCACCGGCTCGTGTGCACGAACAGCGAGGTGAGGCTTGTGTTCATCTCCGCGTCGAGGCGCGGCAGGAGTTGTGCGAGTTTGCGGCGATTCGTTTCCTGCCGCTCGACCAGCGCGTAATACTCGCGCCGATAGTTGCCCTGCCCCGTCACCTGATACGCGATCAGCTTGTCGACCTCGGCCGACAGGTCCATCTGAATGTAGTTCGCCGCGCGGCGCGCCGGCTCGGCGAGGCGCGTGATCTCCTCGCGCATCTTCGCGGTTTTGTTCGCGACGATGACCGGCAGCAACGCCAGCGAGAGAAGAGACACGATGATGAAAACGACCGGAACGACGGTCGTCCACGTGCTCTCCGGCCCGACGCGCCACACACTGCGTCGTTCGATGAGTCCCGGCCGTTTCAACTCGTCGCTCTCCGTCTTGCAGGTCTGAGCAAGCGGCTTACCACGTTACACTTTGCCGCCTCATGCGTGACGATCGCCGCGAGCACCAACGCCTCAAGCTGTCGAAGCCGATCCTCGCGTCGATGGGCAGCAACAACGCTCTCATTCTGGACGTCGGACTCGCGGGTGCGTTTCTCGAGCACTACGGTTCGGTGCGCATCGGCGAGCGCTTTCCGCTGACGTTTCGCTGGCAGGGAGCGGATGTGGAGTTCCTCTGCGAGGTGACGCGCTCGACCGTGGTGCGCGATCCCGGCGGCGACGGCAAGAGCCTCGTCTCGCACACCGGCGTCCGCTTCGCCGAGGCGTTCGGCGATGCGCGCGTGCGCCTGCAGGATCTGATCACGACCTTCGTCACGAACATTCTCACCGCGCAGAAAGCCAACGCCTCGGGCCAGCTCGGCGAATCCGCCGGCGCCACGGTCCTCGCCCGCATGGGCGACGCCCGCCGCATGCGCTCCCGCGGCTTCATCGCGTATCGCTATCTCGACGGTCAGTGGACCCACGAGCCGACGACGCTGCAGAAGCAACCCGCCGACGGCTTCACCGTCGGCGAGCACGAAGACCCGGAAGACGTGGCGATTCTCTGCGATACGTACGCGAGTGCAGATGAAGAGGCGAGGCAGTTGATTCGGGTGGTGGCGGAATTGAGTTTGCGGCGGGAACGGTGAGGCCCCTCACCCGGCGCTCCGCGCCACCCTCTCCCCGCAAGCGGGGCGAGGGGCAACGACGCAACGCACGCAGCAGGTAGCC
>JALYOB010000404.1 GCA_030857085.1 Acidobacteriota bacterium
GTCTCGCCCGGGCGACCCCTCACCCTCAACGGACAACGGAGAACGGACAACCCAAACCGACAACCGACAACCGACAACCGCCAACCCCCCACCGGCCTCGATTTCGCAAATGCCGCGATCCATGGACGGCGAGATCATCCGCTGCGCGTCGTGCGGGCAGGCCAATCGCGTTCCGGCGGTGGGCAGCGGGCAGCGTGCGATTTGCGGCAACTGCAAGGCGCCGCTGGATGCTTCGGCGGGCGGCGGGGCGCCGGTCGTGCTGTCCGATGCGACGTTCGACGACATCATCCGCAACGGCTCGTTCGTCGTCGACTTCTGGGCTGCGTGGTGCGGGCCGTGCCGGATGATTGCGCCGGTCATCGACGCGCTGGCGCGGGAGCGGAGCGACGTGCAGTTCGCGAAGCTCAACGTCGACGAGAATCCGCGCACCTCCAGCCGCTTCGGCGTGCAGGGCATTCCGCTGCTCATCTTCTTCCGCAATGGCGTCGAGGCAGGACGCGTCGTCGGCGCCGTTCCCCGTCCGCAGATCGAGGCCGCGATTCAGCGGTATCTGGGGTAATCGCCGTTGGCTGTTTATCCCCGTCCGACCGAACGCCCGCGTAGTGAGCTGGAGCTGTTCACCAAGAAGGTGCTCATCGTCGCCGGCATCGCCGCACTCGCGGCGCTGCTCTGGTTCGCGCGCGACATCCTCTTGTTAGTGTCCGTCGCCGCGGCCCTCGCGGCCGGCATCGCCCCGGCGGTGTGGCGCGTGCGCGTTTACTGGCGCTATCAGTTTCATCGCAAGCTCTCACGGGGCTCTGCGGTGATGATCGTTTATCTGCCGCTGCTGATCGGCGTGGTCAGCTTTTTCGCGCTCGTTATTCCGCACCTCATCGCCGACACGCGCGATCTCGCGCGGCAACTCCCCGCACTCGTCGATCGCAACATCCTCGTGCCGCTCGAACGGTACGTGCCGATGGGTGCGGTGCGCGCGCAACTGGAGCACGGCGTGGCGGTGCCGCGCGCGACTGTGTTCGCCTACGCACGCAACGTCGCGACCGTGATCGCCTCGCTGTTCGCGGTGATGTTCATGGTCGCCTACATGCTCATCGACGCGGAGCGGCTGCGGAATCTGTTTCTGCTCATCTATCCGCCGGAAGTGCGCGGCGATCGCCGCAGAGCGCTGATGCGCGTCGCCAACCGGATGAGCTCCTGGCTCTCCGGACAACTGCTTCTCTCCGTGATCATCGGCGTCGCCACGTTCGTCGCGCTGGTCGCGCTGCGCATTCCATACGCGTTGCCGCTCGCGATCCTCAGCGCGGTCGGCGAGCTCATTCCGGTGATCGGTCCGACCGTCGGCGCGATCCCCGTGCTCGCGATCGCTCTCCTTCATTCACGCTGGCAGTTCTGGTCGTACCTCGTGTTTGCGGTGCTGCTGCAGAAGGCGGAGAACCTCTTCATCGTGCCGCGGATCATGTCGAAGAAGGTGTCGATCTCGCCGCTCGCGGTCTTCATTGCCTTCATGATCGGCGGCTCGCTCCTCGGCATCATCGGCGCGATCATGGCCGTCCCGTTCGCGGCCATCATTCAGGTGGCATTCGACGAGGCGTTCGTCTCCCGCCGCGAGCGCAGGCTCAACGTCGATCGTGCGGGCACTCTGTTGCGAAAAGCCGATTGAGCGGTACCATTTGCGCTTCCCCGAATGCGCATTCCCCTCGTCGATCAGGTGATGTCTCTCGTGCGCAAGCCGCCCGCGGCTGGGCGTCCCGTGCAGACGCGCGACGAGCGGATCCGCACCGCATTCAACAAGGCGCCGGTCGGAATTGCCTTCGCAACCGGGGACGGTCACTGGCTATTCACGAACGATCGCTTCCGCGCGCTGGTGGGCTACACGCGCGAAGAGCTTGCGCGCATCACGTTCCACGGCATCACGCATCCCGAGGACTCGAAAGTGGAGCTGGCGCTGATGAAGCGTCTGGCCTCGAAAGAGCTCGACCGCTATCGCCTCGAGAAGCGGGTGATGGGACGCAACGGCCGCTATCGCGCACTCGACGTCACCACCTCCATCGCCGACGATCTCCTCATCTACATCGTCGACGAGCCGCAGCCTTCGGTGCTCGACGCCGTCAGCGGCGCGGCCATCATCCGCACGGATGCGAAGGGCGTGATCACCGGATGGAACGCGGGCGCCGAGGTGATGTTCGGATATCGGCGCGCGGAGATTCTGGGGAAAAACCGCCGCACGCTCTATCGCAGCGAAGATGAATTCACAGGGAAGTCGACCGGCGTCCTGCAGACCGCCGCAAGCGAAGAACGGGCGGAGATGGACGACTGGCGCGTGCGCAAGGACGGCACGCAGATGTGGGTGCATTCGTCGGTCGCGCCGTTCGAGAGTGCCGGCGCGAAGGGGTTCGTGGAGACGATCACGGCCACCGCTTCAGTCGACGTCGTTCCGCTCCGCGCGGAACTCGAAAAGCGCAAGCGCACCGAGGAGTCCCTGCGCGAGGCGTTCGACGACATCCGCCGCACGTCGGAAGAAACGATGAACGAGCTCCGCATCATGACCGCGGCGCTGCGCGACGAGATCGATCGGCGCAAGGCGGCGGAGGAGGAGTTGCGGAAGGCGAGCGCAAAGCTGGCGGCGGTGCCGCCGCTGGAGATCGAGATCGAGGAGATCGAAGTCGCCGCGCCGCCGCAGCGCACGTGGCAATCGCTCGAAAGCGCGAGCTTCGAGGACATTCTCCGCAACCTCGCGAACGAGAAGCGCAGCGGGACGCTGCTGGTCGCACGCGAGAGCAGCGCAAAGGAGATTTTCTTCGAGGACGGTCTCCTTTTTTCCTGCGCGTCGAATGATCCGCAGAAGTTTCTCGCCGAGCGCCTCGTGGCGTCGGGAACGATCACGGAGTCGCAACGCCAGAAGGCGCTCGAGATCAAGCAAGCCTCGCAACTCGCCCTCGGCCGCATTCTGCTGATCCTCGGCGCCATCGATGAGGGGCAGCTGGTCGGCGCAATGCGGCGCAAGCTGCAGGACGAGATCGCGGAGCTGCTCACCTGGAACGATGGGCGTCATGTGTTCGTCGATGGTGAGGTGCCGTCGCTGCAACTCGTGCCGCTGCGTATCGAGGTGGAGACGCTGCTGACGCCGGTCGTGGAGTTCGTGGCGTCGACGAAGTCGGGGAAGGTGCACCGGATGACGTGCCTCAGCGCGAAACGCATCAGCGGCGCCGCGCGCGTAGAGACCGCGACCACCGACGGCTTCGAGCTTTGTCGGGTGTGCTTCCGGTAGGAGACGACCGGAGCCGCCTCCGGCGGGGGCCGGCACGGCCGGCCGCGCTGGTTGGCCAAGCCTGGACTCACGCTGTACTCGATGACCGCGGTCAGTTCGCACAGCGTGCGTAACGGCTTGGCCAACCAGCGCGGCCGCCCGTGGCGGCCCCCGCCGGAGGCGGCTCTCGTCGTTCTACAATCGGCAGCATGCCGTACAAAAAGCTCGCGCTCGCGCTCCTCGTGGGGCCGCTCGTGTTTGCGCAGGATGCAACACCGTCGCTCTTGTCGTGGGGACATCGGCTCGAATTGCGAGGCGACTATCGCTGGTCGGATGACGAGCGGCATGGCGTCAAATTTCCGTTTGAGCCGCCGCAGTTCGAGACCACGGTAGATCCTGGACATCACCTCGAGCTCAACGTCGCCGACCTGCAGCTCGACTTCGGCTATGGCGAAATCTTCGCGGCGCGGGCGAAAGTGCATGCCGAGGCGAAACACCGACGGAATCCGACCTCGAGCGACCGGCAGGTGGATGCGGATGAATTGTGGGTGCGCGTCGGAAGAAAGCCCGAGTTTCTCGAGCGTCCGGAAGGAACCACGTTCTTTCTTCAGGCCGGAAAGTTCCCGAAGATGGAGCGGCAGCCGGTGCGGCTGCTCGAAAGCTATGGCCTGGCCGCGACGGCGTTCAACCGGTTCGAAGATCTGCAACTGCTCGTCGGTGGCACAGTCGGCCGGAACTTCTATTGGCGCGTGCAGGCGGCGAATGGCAATCCGCTGTTCCTGCGCGATCCGAACGCGCTGGCGGGGGACAACGGCACGCCCGAGGAGTTCACGGCCAAAGGGCGCGAGCTCGGCACTGGATTTCCGATTCTCTACAACGCCGAGACCGAAGACCTTTTCTTCGACGATGCGAACCTGCAGATCGGCGAGGCGGTGGGCTACCGCTGGCAGAGAGCGGACGAGACGCTCGGCTTCGACGTCATTGCCTTTCACTACCAGCGCGATCTTGCCGACTCGGTGAACCTGACCGGCACGCGTTACGGCGGCGACCTCGACTTGCTTTCGGTGCAGGAAGTGGTGCCGAACGCGCGGCTGCCGTTCCACGGACGCAATAAAGAGGAGTGGGGCGCGCGCGTCTACAGCGAATGGCACAACGCGACGGTGATCGCCCAGTTCACGAATCAGGATATTGCAGGCCTGAAGCGCAATGGCTGGGAGCTCGAGGCCGGCTATCGCATCCCGCTGGCGCTCGGCTATGTCGAGTCGATCCAGCCCGCCCTCCGCGCGAGCGCGCTCGACAACCACTTCGGCCCCTCGCCCCCGTTCCCCGCCCCGAGCGTCTGGTGGGACTGGCGCAAGTACGACGCCGGCGTCCGCGTCGGCCTGCGCCACGGCGTCGACGTGACGGCCGAGTACACGACGCACTCGATCAACAGCGTCACGCCACTGTCGCTGCGCGAGACGCTGGTGACGGTGAGGT
>JALYOB010000405.1 GCA_030857085.1 Acidobacteriota bacterium
CCTCGCGGCAGGTCCCGCGATTGGAGCCTATTGTGCGGTGAGGACGATGTCGTCGACGGCGTAGCCCCAGTCGGCGACGCTGCCGTCGGTGGTCATGCGGAAGCGGATTTTGCAGGTCGTATTGCCGACGTAGGCGTTGAGGCTCAACGAAACCTGCGGGGCATAGGACGGATAGCCGCTCGACTGGCCGGAGACTTTGCGTAATTGCGTCCAGGTCGAGCCGCCATTGGTAGAAATCTCCACAATGGCAAAGTCGTAGCTGCTCTCGGTTTTGTATTTGTTGTAGAACGTCAGGGTCGCGGTGGTTTTGCCGGAAAGCGAGAAGGCCGGCGAGACGACGCTCCAGTCGGCATTATTGAGGTACGTTGTGTAGGCGGCGTTCGTCTTGAAGCGTTTGGCGCCGCTGTGGGAGTCGGTGGTCGTTTCGATCGACCAGCCGGAGCCGGTATTGGTAACGAACGTCCAGCCGGTTGCGCCGCTCTCCGCCCCCTCATTGAAGATCGTGGTCACAGTCGACGCGGCCGCGGTCGTAAAGGAGCGCGTGGCCGAACTGGCGGCGGAGCCACAGGAGTTTTTCGCCACGACGCGCCAGTAGTACGTCGTTCCGGCGGTCAGGCCGCTCACGGCCAATGAAGTAGTCGAGCTGCTCGCGTAGAACGCGGGAGTGCTGGTCGTGCCGAGGTAGACGTCGTAGGAGGTGGCGTTGGCGGCGGCGGACCAGGAGAGGGTCGGTGCCGTCGCTACGCCGGTCGCCGCATCGGCCGGCGACGAAAGCGTCGTCGCAGAAGGCAGCGTGCAGGTCGACGTGCCCCAGCTGATCCACATCGGTGCGGACCAGACGGTATTGCCATCCGCCTGCACTGCAGCCACGTAGTAATACCATTCCTCCCCTGCCGTTTTCGGCGCGAGGGTGGCGGTCAAGGTTGTGCTGCTGGTATTGGAGGCGACGACGGTCGGCGTTGCTCCCGGCGCGGCATTGGTGCCGGCACGGCCGCCCCAGATCTCGATCTTCTGCACCGCTTCGCCCGCAGGATCGGAGACGCGCACATAAACGCCGACTCCTGCGCTGGCGCCAAAGGAATCGCCCATGATGCGCGTGCCGTCACTGGTGCGATAGGTCAGCTGAACGTCGCGATCCTGCGCTGCATAGAAGTGCCGCGCGCCATACGCCGCCATCAGCGACTGTTGATCGAACGTCGTGCCGTTCGGGATCAGGGCGACGGTGCGATTCGGCGTCGAGTTCCCAAAGTTCCAGCAATGGTTATCCTGATGCGCCTCGGGCGCCACTTTCCAGCCATACGACAGCGTGGAATTGAACAAACCCACATACGTCGAGCCGCCCGGCGAGAAGGTCGTCGACGTATTGAATGCGGGACCGGAGATGATGGAGAGTCCGCGAATGACGGCGTCGCCGTCCGCAGTGCGGGCGTAACTGCCAAAGTCGCCCGTATTGGGGTGATTGAACGTGCCGTACGAGCCGTATGCGCCCTGGTTGTTGCGCATGGCGGTATAGAGCTGCGAGTAATTCGATTTGTCGACCAGCACGTGATACGGCTCGCCGGTCCACGACATCAGCTGCGCCTGGTTGTAGATGTTGATGTGGCCGCCGCCGCTGATGACGCCCCACTCCATCCCGAACAATCCGACGAATGATCCGGGGACGGTGGCGTTCTGCGCGGCAGTCATGCCGCTCGTATAGCGCGTTTTGATCTGATCGGCCGTGCAGGTCGTGCAGGCGTCCTGCATCAGGTGATTGTGCTCGACGACGGCGAGGTAGTCGACCGAGCCATTGGTTTTCGCATACGAAAATGCGTCCACCGGCTGCGCGCCTCCCGCATATCCATAGCGGCCGGACACACAATCGGAGACCGGCATGCCGCCGTCGCTCCAATTGGTATGTGCGTGGGTCGTACCGAAGAAGAATTGATACGGGAAGGTGGTGTCGATCGCGGCCGCATTGGCTTCGATGCGCAGGCGTGCGCGCGTTTGCGGCGTGAAGAGCGAGTCATATGCTCCGGCGCGATCGACGACGACGCGCACGGGCGTGCTCTCTGCCGCGCGTTCGCTCTCTGTGGCGACGCCGCGCGCTCGTGCAATGCGTTGTGTGGCGAGCGCGGTAATGCTGTATTCGCCGTCCGGCACAACCGCACCACGCGCGTCGCGGCCATCCCAATCCACCACGACCTCCGCGCCGTCGCGCGGGCGCAAGGCCTTCGCACCCGTGAGAACGCGCACGACGTTGCCGCTGTCGATCGAGCGGACGATCACGCGATAGGCGAGATCGGTGGAGCTGGCGAGCTCCGAATCCTCGAACACCGCCACGATCGTGGTGTGCTGCCGATCGGCAGTGGCGGGATTGAGGATGTAGGGACTGGCGGCGATGTACGCGGCAAAGCCCGCGTGGCATTCATCGCCGGAACCAGCCGCCGGAACGGCGGCACTCATCGAGGGGCTGACAGCAAGAAGACAGACCAGGAGCAGTACGCCATTCCGCAGAAACGTCATGGGGGGTCCTCTCAGGTTGTGAAACTGCAGCGTTGCCGGAGGCGCGCAGGGTATCAGACCGGAGCGGATTTCAAGCGTTGAATTTTTGCGTGTTAGGCGTGCTCGACCGCAGCGGCGTCAGTGCCGGACCGTGCGGCGCCGCGAATCGGCACATGTTGGTTCGAACGCGTATGCGCCCTTCCCGTCGAACGTCGACAAGAGCAGCGTTGCGGCTTCGCGCGGACGGAGCATCGCGAAAACGGGTTGCGGGTAAAGCAAGCCCACCGTCCAGCGGCCTGTTTCCACCAGCCCCTCGCGCGTCCCGCGCAACAGCAGAAATGCGTCGTAATGGCCGACCACGAGCTCGCTGATGCCGTCGCCGTCGGCGTCACGCGCGGCAAAATAAACGCCCGGCGCGACAATCTGCTGAGGGGTGAATCCGCCCGGCGTGCCGTACAGAACGCGGACGTCGAAGTCGTACGTCGTGAATGCGAGATCGCGGCGGCCGTCCCCATTGAAGTCGCCGCTCGTCAGAGTGCGCGGCGACTGGTTCGTGAGCGGAACTGCGACACGCGTCAATTCGCCGCGCGCATTGCCGGCCATCACCACGATTGATCCATTGCGAAGCGGGACGCCGCCAACGCCGGGAGTCGCGCGCGTGCCGCTCAATGCGAGCGCCAGGTCAGGAATGCCGTCGCCGGTGAAGTCGTCGAGCAGGAAATCGGTCCGCTCCTGCCATGGCTGCAGCAGTGTCGAGAAAAGCATGCGTCCATCCGCACCCGAGCGGACGGCAATGTTGTGGCCGAGCTCCGGCACGAGCGAAACGGTGACGACCTCGCTCAGGCCGTCGCGGTCGAAATCGGCCGTGTGCGACGACGACAGAAAATCGCTCTGGAACTGCCGCATTTTCCACGTTCCATTGCGGCGCGACCAGATGACGAGATCTGTGCCGTACTGCGCAATGATGTCGGCGCCGTCGACGCGCAGATTGATCACCGATCCCGGGAAGGGGTGGTCGAACACTTCGGTGCGGCGGTTGCCGTGTCCGTCGTTCCAGAGGACGGCGACGCGAATGCCGATCGTCTGCACGATTTCGTCAATGCCATCGCCATCGAAATCGGCCGCAGTGTGCGAGAGCCCATCGCCGGTACCCGGCTGCACGACAGTGGGGGTGAAGAATCCGCCCGCCTGTGTCGCCGGGAGGACGCCGAGGCCGAACTGCGTCGTCAGCGCGAGATCGGCGCGGCCATCGCCGGTGAGATCGCCGAGGGCGATGTTGTTTTCCGAAGCGATGGGGATGCGGGGGGTGCGGACGAGCGCGCCCAGTCCGTCATTGAGCAGCACTGTGGCCGTCGTTTCATACCGGCCGCGATGCGCGACGAGAAGATCGACTGCGCCGTCGCCATTGACGTCGCCGCTGTGCAACTCTTCGAGCTCGGTCGTTGCGTTGCCGTTGTTGAACTTTGCCGTGCGTCCGTTCGCGTAGAAAACCTCCAGCACTCCACGCTCCACGGACGTGATCACGTCGGCGGCTCCGTCGCGATCGAGGTCGGCCGTCGTGACGGCGGAGATGAATCCGGACGGCCTGAGGGTGTTTGCAAGTGCGAACGTGCCGTTTGCGCCGAGGCGGAAAACGCGCACGCCGCCGTTGTAGTCCCAGCCGATCATTTCGGCGCGGTGATCGCCGTTCACGTCGGCCGCGCCTGCCCAGGTGAGGTCGACGCCGGTGTTCGTGGCGGCGCGGTCCTCGAAGTGATCATCCGGCATGCGCTCGCTGAGGCGAAGCTGCGCGGCGGTCGAAGTGTCAGCGATGTCATTGCGGCCGTCGCCGGTGAAGTCGCCGACCCAATACTTGCGGGGATCCGGGAGTTTTCCGGCGCGTGCAGCAAATGTACGGCTGCCGAGGTTCTCGAGAAAACCGTGGCCGCCATCGAGATCGGGGAGCCGGTCGCCGGCGACGTCGGCCACACCGAAGATCCATTGAGGGATCGTCTGCGTCTCGCGCAGCATTCCTCCCGCCGCGCCATAGTGAATCTCGAATTTGCCGTCGAGCATGAGGCCGAGATCGTTGCGGCCGTCACCATCAAAGTCCGCAATCACCGGCTTGCGCAGAAAAACGGACGTGTGCGGATAGACGCGCGGCGCGTCGAACGAATACGACTTGCAGAGGAGCGCCAGGAGGGGGAGGAGGATCATGGACGCCCGGCATGATACACGTCAGGCCGGGGCC
>JALYOB010000406.1 GCA_030857085.1 Acidobacteriota bacterium
CAGTAAAAGCGGCGACTCGCGTCGCCGCACTCCAAAGAAAGCGCCACTCGCTACTGCCCTACAGCGCCTTCGCCTGTCGCACCAGTTCCATCAGATCCCCCACATCACGCCGCACCGACTGCGCGAGGCGCGCGGCCTCTTCGTATGTTGCGTCGCCTTTGTGCTCCGAATTGCGGAGCAGCATGCCGAGCTCCGCGACGGCGGAGGCGAGGCGGAGATTGTCGGACATGACGGGAGACGCACTGTTGCTGACGACGCGCGAGAGCAACTGGCTTGTGTCCGCGTCGGGATGCTTGTAGCGGAGCTTGATCGTCGCGAGCTCGCCCGAGGTGCCGCGGGGGGTGTTGTTCTGATACTTCAGTGGATCGACGCCGCCGGCGAGAGCCTCGCCCGGAGGGGCGATTTCGTACAGTGCAGTGACGGAGTGGCCGGCGCCGAGCTCGCCCGCATCCTTCTTGTCATTGTTGAAGTCCTCGCTGCGCATCACGCGGTTTTCGTAGCCGATCAGGCGATACGCGCCCACCACGGCGGGATTGAACTCCACCTGAATCTTCACGTCCTTCGCGATGGTGAACAGCGTTCCGCCCATCTCGTGCACCAGCGTCTTGCGCGCCTCGTTCAATGAATCGATGTACGCGTAATTGCCGTTGCCCTTGTCGGCGAGCAGCTCCATCTTCGAGTCCTTGATGTTGCCCGTGCCGAATCCGAGAACCGTCAGAAAAATATTGTCGCGGCGCTTCTGCTCGATCAGCCGTTCGAGCTCGCCGTCGCTCGTCACTCCGACGTTGAAATCGCCGTCGGTGGCGAGGATCACGCGATTGTTGCCTTCGCGCGAAAAGTTCTTCTTCGCCACGTCGTACGCCAGCACGATGCCTTCCGCGCCAGCGGTCGAGCCGCCTGCCTGCAGATCGTCGATCGCGGCGAGAATGCGGCCCTTTTCCGAGCCGGTCGTCGAAGGAAGCACGAGACCTGCGCTGCCGGCGTACGCGACGATGGAGATGCGATCGATCGGGCGCATCTGCTCGACGAGCAGACGCAGTCCCTGTCGCACGAGCGGCAACTTGTCGGGCTCCTGCATCGAACCGGAGGTGTCGATGAGGAAGACGAGATTGTTGGGAGGGAGGTCGCGGGTTTTCATCCGCTTGCCCTGCAGGCCGACCAGCATCAGTTTGTGCCTGCTGTTCCACGGACAGGCGGAGAGCTCGGTCGTGATCGAGAATGGCTCGCGCCCTTCCGGCTCGGCGTAGTCGTAAGTAAAGTAGTTGACCATCTCCTCGATGCGCACCGCGTCGCGCGGCGGCTTCTGGCCGCTGGCGAGGAAGCGGCGGACGTTCGCGTACGAGGCGCGATCGACGTCGATGGAGAAGGTCGAGAGCGGATTCTCCGCCGGGCGCAGGAACGGGTTCTCTTCGAACCGGCCGTACTCCTCGGTGTTGTGCTCGCGGTCCTGCGGCGGGAGAAAGGACGTGTCTTTGTAGGCGTACGTGCCGTTCGCACGCATCTGCGCGCGAGTCCACGCACCGCCGGCCGCTGCGGGCGCCGCCAGAGGAAGTTCCACCTGCACCTCCTCCGCGGTGGGCGTGGCCCGGACGTCCGCCGCGATCGTGATCGACTCGGGCACGGCAACGGGCGGCGGCGGTGGTCCCACGGAAGGCTGCACGTCCGCCACCGGCCGCGGCGCGGCTTTCTTGTTCGAACAGGAGGGGAAGATGAGGATTGCGATGCTGATCGCGATCGGGGCGACTTTGGTGATTCGCATGGTCGTCTCCTTTTGCCCGTTAGACGCGCCGGCGGCGCGAAACGAAACAGCGGGCACGCACCTCGCTATCACCGGAGTCATGCGTTGGACACCAGGCGGAGTCAGTTCAGACATTGAAGATCGCCGCGGCGCGAGCGGCTTTGGATTCGGCCGCGGACCGCAGATCGGTTGCGGCGGCGCGATCATCCTGCTCGTCCTGAGCCTTCTGACAGGACGCAATTTCTTCACGCTCTTCGACGGCTCGGGCAGCCAGCGCGGACCTGCGCCTGCCGGTCCGACGTCGAGCGCGCCGGTGCAGCAGACCGAGTCGGAGCAGAAGAATGTCGAGTTCATCTCCGACGCGCTCGACGACATTCAGAACAGCTGGACGGCCGTGCTGCAGCGGGAAGGCGTGCAATACGAGCGGTCGAAGCTCGTGCTCTATCGCGACATTACGCAGACCGCGTGCGGCACAGGGGAGGCGGCCACGGGTCCGTTCTACTGCCCCAGCGATCAACGCGTTTATCTCGACCTCGGATTTTTCGACGAGCTCGATCGCCGCTTCGGCGCACCGGGCGATTTCGCGCAGGCGTACGTGATCGCGCACGAGATCGGGCATCACGTACAGAACCTTCTCGGCACGTCGACGCGCGTGCATGAGGCGATGCAGAACGATCGCCGCAATGCGAACGAGTATTCGGTGCGACTCGAACTGCAGGCCGATTGTTATGCGGGCGTCTGGGCGTATCAGGCTGCAAAGCGCAATGTGCTCGAGCCGGGCGACGTCGAGGAAGGTTTGAAGGCGGCGGCTTCGGTCGGCGACGATCGTTTGCAGCAGATGTCGGGCCGCGCGGTGAATCCCGATTCGTTCACGCACGGCTCGTCCGAGCAGCGCATGCAGTGGTTCCAGCGCGGGTACCAGAGCGGCGACATGCGTCAGTGCGAGACGTTCAAGTGAAGTAGCGCGTGGCGCGTGGCGCGTTGCCAGAGCAGTGTCGCTCAGGCGATCAGGCGCTGGTGACTCGCCACTCGCTACTCGGCACGGCGTCAGCGCTCCAGCGCCTTCCGATCCCACTTCGCCAGGTCGGCTGCGGCCTCATACGTCGACTGCAGAAAATCGAGCAGCATTTCATCGGGCGTGCTCGATTGGCGCACCGCGTCGTACGGCAGGAAAAATTCGCCCATCGCCTCGCTGTAAAACGCAGCATCCGGCTTGACGCGTGCTTTGGCGAATCCGTCGGGCGCGGGGTAGGTGTACGCATAAAACATCGCATCCGCGCCGTTGCCTCCGGGCCAGAAGCCGGCGCTCGAGACTTCGTGTGAATACGCCTCGTGCGTGACCGCGTCCGGGAGCATCGGCGAGCCGGGATGCTTCGGCGCGCGGCGTCCCGAAAAGCGCGTCACCGCGAGATCGAAACTGCCCCAGAAGAAATGCACCGGGCTCGATTTGCCGATGAAGCTCGCCCGAAACGCGTTCATGACGCGATCGGCCTGCACCAGCGCGCACCAGAAGCGTCGTGCGGCGTCGGCGTCATACGTCTTGTGCTGCTCATCCTCTTCGAAGCGGATTGGATTCTCCACCTCGGATGGTCTGGTGTTGATCGTGACGTCGATGCCGATCGCTGCGACTGCATCCATGATCCGGCGATGGAACGTGGCCACGCTCATCGGTGCGAGCGGGAAACTCTGCTCCGCTCCATCCGAGCAGCGGACGCGCAGACGCTGGTCGACGAAATCGAAGTCGATCGAGAACGTGCGCTGCTCGTGCGGAATGGGCGACGTGCCGAGGCCGCGCGTGGTGACGTAGAGCGGAACGTGCCACCAGTGATTGACCGCAGGCGTCTTCGCCATCCGGATCTTGCCCGCGACCTGCGTCCAGAGCTGCAGTGTTTGTGCGGTCTCCGCCCAGTCGGACCAGTGCAGTACAGGCCATGCGTCCATCGTCGTAGTGTAGTCGCACGGCGTGAGCATCGCGGGTGAGTCATCGCCTCGTAATGCAGCGAGGCGTGCGATCTCTATAATGCGCGCCGCCATGGCCCGCGACCCACAGCCTTCCATCCTCGAACCGATCCCTCCGGTCGGACGCTCGCTCACCTTTCGCCTCGCCCCCGGCACGGACGTGCCGAACGCTTTGCGCCGTCTGCGCGATGGGCTCTCGCCGGAGTGCGGCGTGATCGGCATCGGCGAGCCGGTCGTGCGTGCGCTGGACGTGGAGATCCCCGGATTGCGCACCTTTCCGGCAATGTCGGGTGCGGCGTGCAGCGTGCCGTCGACGCAGCAGTCGCTCTGCATGCTGTTGCGCGGAGCCGATCGCGGCGTGGTGTTCGATCTGACGCAGGAGATTCGCGCGCTCGTCGCCGATGCCTTTCTGCTCGTCGACTCGAACGATCTGTTTCGCTATCGCGAAGGACGCGATCTCACGCGCTTCGAGGATGGAACCGAAAATCCGAAAGGGAAGCTCGCGCGCAAGGCGGCCATCATCGGCGAGGGGCCGCTCGAAGGCTCGAGCTTCGTGGTCGTGCAGCGGTGGGTGCATGACCTCGCGCGCTTTCAGAAGTTCGATGAAGGCGATCGCGAGAATCTGATCGGACGGCGCGCGGAGTCGAACGAAGAGATCGAAGACGCGCCGGAGTCGGCGCATGTGAAGAGGACCGCGCAGGAGAGCTTCGACCCCGAGGCTTTCATGGTGCGGCGGTCGATGCCGTGGGCGGCGGCGGAGATGGAAGGCCTCGAATTCGTCGCGTTCGTCGAATCGCTCGACCGCTTCGAACGGATGATGCGCCGCATGGCCGGCCTCGACGACGGGATCGTGGACGGGCTGTTTACGTTCTCCCGCCCGGTGACGGGCGGGTATTACTGGTGCCCGGCGGTGGTGGATGGGAAGTTGGATTTGAGCGCGCTGGGGATTTGAGTAGCGCGTGGCGCGTAGCGAGTTGCCAGGGCGGTGGGGCCTGGGCGACAGGTGTGCGCG
>JALYOB010000821.1 GCA_030857085.1 Acidobacteriota bacterium
CTCTTGAGGATCGTGCCGGCCTCGAGCTTCGTCGCCGCGAGATACTTGCGCCACGACGCCGCACCGCCGAACGTCTGCTGCACCTGCGGCAAACGGAACGACGCCTGCATCGGCAGCTCGGTCTCGACCTTCGTACGTTTCTTCTGTGCCTTGCGTGTCGCCGCGGCGAAATTGAACTTCCAGAAGGCGAGGGCCAGCACCGCCAGCGCGATGCCGATCCAGAGCATGCGGCTCAGAAGGAACGGGCCGCCTAACGGCAGAAGGCGCGTGTTCTTCTCGAACACGGTCCAGTAGCGGGTGGTGAACGCATACGCGGCGAAGCCGAACGGATCGAGCAGCACGCTCAGCTTCTCGTTCTCGATGTCGCGCAGCAGCGCGCGGGAGATTGCCCACGCCACAATGAAGCCGACGTTCCCCGCGTAGGTGTACATCAGACTGCGCGTCAATGCGGCGATGGAGAAGAACACCGCTCCGACGAGAAAGAGCGTCGGCGCGATGATGAAGACGAGCGAGAACAGATACGGCTTCAGCGAGACCGGCCCTAATACCTGCGGATCGAGCCACGGCGCAAAACTGCCGAGCAGAATGGCCAGCGTGACGCCGGCAAAGAGCAGCAGCGCCACAAAATACGATCCGAGGAAGCGGCCGGCGAGGTACTGGTACTTTTTGATGGGGGCGGTGAAGAACAGTGGATCGATGCCGATGTCGAAGTCGCGATGGACGGAGTTGGCAACGAACGCGGTGGTGCTCAATACGCCGAAGATGCTCATCACGAGGAGCATCTGCATCGTCACGTAAGGCGAGTTGCGATGCACGTTGCCGATCGCGCCGCCGAGCTGCACGCCTTCACTGGCCACGGCAAAGAAGGCCAGCAGGGCGAAGATGCCGGTGAGGATGTAGAAGACCGGCGATTTGAGGTGATATTTGATCTCGAACTTCGCGATGGCGCCGATCATTTACGCCGCCTCCGCGCTCGCGCCTGCGTTCGCGGCATGGTGCAAGGTCGAAAAATAGACGTCTTCCAGCGTGGGCGGGTGAGCATTGAAGCCTTCCGGCTGCGTCTCGCTGTAGACGTGAATGACGGTCTTGCCGCCGACGAGCCGGGTGGAGATGACGGCTAGCTCGTTCTGCAGCGCCGCCAGCTGGTCTTTACTCACAATGCGGCGCCAGATTTTCCCCTCAATGTTCCGAATGGCCGACGCGGGCTCACCTTCCGCCAATACGCGTCCGGTGGAGATGATGGCCATGCGCGAACAGAGGTCGCTCACGTCTTCCACGATGTGCGTCGAGAGAATGACGATGACGTTCTCGCCGATTTCGGCCAGCAGATTGTGAAAGCGCACGCGCTCGCCCGGATCGAGTCCCGCCGTCGGTTCGTCGACAATGATCAGCCGCGGGTTGCCTAGCAATGCCTGGGCAATGCCGAAGCGCTGGCGCATGCCGCCGGAAAACGTGCTGAGGTTCTGTTTGCGTACGTCGTACAAGTTCACGCGACGCAATAACGCAGTCACGAGGTCTTTCCGCTCGCCGCGTTTGTGAATGCCTTTCAGCACCGCGAAATGGTCGAGGAGCGTTTCAGCCGACACGCGCGGGTACACGCCGAACTCCTGCGGCAGGTATCCCAATACGCGCCGCACTTCGTCTTTCTGCCGCAGGACGTGGATGTCGCCCAGTCGAATGCTGCCGCTGTCCGCCTCCTGCAGGGTGGCAATGGTCCGCATGAGCGTCGATTTGCCGGCGCCATTGGGGCCGAGCAATCCGAACATGCCGGTGGGGACGGAAAGGGTGACGTTCTGCAGGGCGCGAACGCCGTTCGGGTAGGTTTTGGACAGACCCTGGATGTCGAGCTGAAGTGCCATGCGCGCTCATACGCGCGAGCGTCTGGATTGTTTCAGGGGACCGACCGGGGGCCTCCGGCGGCCGGGCCCACGGGCCCGGACCCGTCTTGCAGGCCAAGCCTCCGCGACAGAGTTCGTTGTATTCGCACGAGTGTCGCGGAGGCTTGGCC
>JALYOB010000407.1 GCA_030857085.1 Acidobacteriota bacterium
GCTTCGCCCTGCTCGCATACGCGTTCTGGGCCTGGGGCCAGAATTACGGGTTCGGCTCGGTGAGCGCAGGCTGGGTGCAACGCCTCGCGATTCCTGCGCTGACGGCAATGGTGGTCGGCATCCAGATCATCTTCTCGAGCTTCTTCATCAGCACGCTCGCTCTGTCGCGGCGTACTTGACGGGGAGCCTCCGGCGGCCGGGGGCACGGCCCCCGGACCCCGTCTGCAGGCCAAGCCTCCGCGACACAGTCTGTTGTTTCGCACGAGCGTCGCGGAGGCTTGGCCTGCAAGCGGGGTCCGGGGCTCGCGGCCCCGGCCGCCGGAGGCCTCACCGTCGGTACTCCAGCCACAGAAACAGGCGGACGACGAGGCGCGGGGGCAGGTGAAGAAGTGCGTGTTCGGCGAGGAGGCGGGCGCGCTCGCGGAGCGTGAAGCGGCCGCGAAAGTATTGCTCCTTGATGTCGATCGTCACGCGGATCGCCTCGCGAACCACGCGATACTTCGTGGCCTGCTCGTGCACCCGGTACTCGATCAGATCGTCCGCGCAATTCTCGAAGCGCGCGCCGTTCAGGAGCATGCGGCACCAGAGATCGTAGTCTTCGGCGCGGCGTGTGCGGTCGTAGCCGCCGACCGCGTCGAACGCAGCGCGGCGGAACATCACTGCGGGATGGGAGATGCAGTTGTAGCGGCGGAAGGCGTTCGCGATTTCGTCGTGCGTCAGCGGCAGCAAGCGACGTCCAACTTGTTCGCCGCGCTCGTTGATGATCGTGATGCGGCTGCCGTAGACGTCGACTTCGGGATGCTGCTCGAGAAAGGCGACCTGCTGCTCGAAGCGGTGCGGCAGTGCGATGTCGTCGGCATCGAGTCGTGCGATGAGTGGCGCGCGCGCGGCGGCAACACCTTCGTTGAGTGCCGCGCCGATCGGCGCGGGCGTGGTGCGGCTGATGACGCGAATGCGCGGATCGCGAAACGGCGCGACGATGTCGGCCACGCGTTGCGGCGAAGGGTCTTCGACGATGATCAGTTCGAACTCGCCGAAGGTCTGTGCGAGAAGACTGCGGATCGCCTGCTCGAGAAAGTCGCGGTCCGGATTCCAGACCGGCATCACGACGCTGACGGCGGGGCTGCTCATGGACGGCGGGCGGGTGTGGCGAAAACGTGCACCGGAACCTGATGCGCTTGTCCGGTGAGCGGCGCGTCGAGCACCCTGCATTCGTAGCGGTACGGAGTGACCGCGGCGATGACGTCTTCCGGCCGGTTGGGCGCGTGTACTTCGACCAGCAGTGACGGCGGACGCGGTCCCGACATCGCCTCGCGCAAGCCGGCGATCGCCTGCAGTTCCGAACCTTCGACGTCGAGCTTCACCAGATCGATGCCCGGCAGTTTTTCGTCACCTGCAAATGCGTCGAGCGACGTGACCGCGACGCGGGTCTCGCTCACCGCCGGGCCGGAGATGACCGCGACGAGACTGTGCCCTGCGTGAAACGAATCGAGATGCAGCACCGCTTCGCCGACGGCGTCGGAGACCGCTTTCTGCACCGGCGTCACGTTCGGAAAACGGCGCATTTTCTTCTGCAGAATCGCGAAGTTGCGCGCTTCCGGCTCGAACGCGAACACGCGTCCGTTCGCGCCCACTCTGCGCGAGGCGAGCACGGAGAAGCCTCCGCGATTCGCGCCCGCGTCGATGACGATCATGCCGGGCGTGATCGCGTCCCAGAACACGCGCGCCGACTCGGGCTCGTGAATCGCGATCGCCACGCGCGGCGTCCAGCGGACGAGCAACGGGTAAATCGCCCACTTCGCGGCCGAGATCCATTCGAGCACTCTCGTGCGACCGAGGAGGCGATTGATGGCGAGGGTGCGCCAGACGATGAGTTGATTTCTGAGGGCCATCAGTTCGTACAAACCGCCACGAGCACTTCCGTCTGGCCGCGCGCGGGCAGCGGAATCGGCGTGTGCCGCGCGCGCCGTTCGAACGGCGCGCCGAGCAACTTTCGCATCTGATGGAGGCGTACGGCAAGCATGGGCATGCGCGCGCCGATCGCCGTCAGCATCGCGATGTACCAGTTCGCGAACGCCGACTGGCCGAGCCAGCGGATGGTGCGGAACTGCGTGCGCAGAAGAGGTTCGAGCTCGCTGATCGTGTATTCGCGAATGTGAAAGCGATTGAACGGCCGGTCGCTCAATGCGCGCCCGGGATTGAGCACCGCGCGATTGGGCGTCGAACAGACGAACGTGCCGCCGCTCGTCAGTACGCGCCGCGCTTCGCGAACGTAGCCGGCATCGTCGTCGATGTGCTCGATCGTTTCGAGCGAGACGAAGACGTCGAACGTTTCGTCGCGAAACGGGAACTGCAATGCGGAGGCGCGCACATAGCCGGCGCGCGGACGGCGATGGAAACGAATGGCCTGCGCGACCGCGTCAGGATCGATGTCGACGCCCGTCACGTGCGCAGCTCCGGACGCGAGCATGAGAGCCGTGCCATAGCCATTGCCGCAGGCGGCGTCGAGAACGCGCTGGCCGCGAGCGAGGTTGGCAGCGAAGCGGTAGCGCTCCTCATGCTGAAAACGGAGCCAGGGGGGAACCCACTCGCCGACCGACATTCGTTCCTTCACCAACGCCGGCCGAAGCATGAGGCGCGCGATGGTACCATGCGCCCCGATTGCGCCCGCCGCGCGCAAATCGCCACGCATGCTCGGGTTTGCCGTCACCGTTCTCGCGATTGTGTGCGTTGGATTCGGCGCGCTGGCTGTTGCGCGTCGCTGGGGCGCCGTGGAGCTCGCGAATTTCGAAACGCTCGAGCTCCTGACCGCGGCAGCGCTGGCAGGCAGCAGCATCTGGATCGCGGCGAATTGGACCTTCGCGCTGACGCATACGCTCACGCGGCCGGCGCTGCTCGGGCTCATTGCTGTTTTCGTCGCCATTGCGGCGGTTGTGATCGCTCGTGCCTGGCCGCGGTTGAAGAGCTACGAAGTCGGAGCGTTCACCGGAGTGCAGCTCGCGTTCGGGGTTCCGCTGCTGTTGTGGATCGTGTTCATTCTCTGGCGCGGAACGATTCTGCCGCCTTTAACGCATGACGTGCTCGCCTATCACCTGCCGAAGGCGGTGATGATGATTCGCGCGCACGGCTACGAATACTTCGTCGCTCCCGACACGCGGATTTCGCATCTGCCGGCGAATTACGAATTGTTGCTTGCGGATGTGCTGCTCGCCTCCGGCAGCGATCGATCGACGGAATGGCTTGGGACGACATCGTTCGTCTTTTTTCTCGTTGCGTGCGGGGCTGTGGCGCAGCGGTGGTGGCGATCGGGCGGCGCTGCGATTCCGGCGATGCTCGTCATTGCGACGGCGCCTGTCCTGATCCTCCATTCCGGCGCGGATAAGAACGATCTGCTGTCGGGCTTCTTTTCCGTCTGCGCGCTCTTGTGGGGCGCGCGCTGGGCGGCGGAAGGCGGGGGATTATCGCTGGCGCTGCTGACGACCGCATTGACGACCGGCGCCGGGACGAAGCCGCAACAGGCGGCGATTCTCGTCGGCTTATTGCCGTTCCTTCTGAAGCGCGTTGTGGCCGATGTGCGGAAGAGCCGCCGGGCACTTGCCTACTATGGCGCGATTGCCATTGTGGCGGTTCTATGGTTTGGCGTCACCGGAGGGGCGGTTTACGCATACAACGCGGTGCACGAGTCGTCGCCGCTCGAAGTGCAGATTGGCGCGAGCGACTCCGGCCGGCCTACGGGTGTTTTCCAATGGGGCGACTGGAGCAATCTCTGGCAGTTTCCCTATCTGCTCCTCACTGTTCCTTTTTCCGGCGTGCCGAGCGCGGTGTGGGTGCCGTGGCGTCATGAATACTGGTTCTGGCCGCACTACGAGATCTATTTCTCGCATTTCGGCATGCCCATGTCGCTGCTCGCGGTCGTGCTGCCGTATTGCGTGTACAAGTTCCGTCGCGCCGAAGGACGTCCTGCGGAACGATTCGTCTTCAGCATCGCCGCATTGATCGCGTTCGCATTGACGCTGCCGGTGCAATTCCGGCCTTTCGGCTTCTTCGGCTCGTTTGCGCGCTACCTCTTGTACATGTTGCCGGTGATCGTCTGCTGGACGGTCGGCCCGCTGTTTCGTTTTGTCCTGCCGCGCCGCGCCTCTCTCCTTACACTCACGCTCATCGCCGCCTGGTTTAGTTTCTCCGCAATCCGCCTCGGCCAGCGCGATCAATTCGCGCCATGGCAGTTCGTCCGCTGGGCCGCCGAAAATCGAGGAACGCGCGTCGCCTATTTCTCCCCCAATCGCGCGGCGAGCGTAGTCGACCGCATTGCGGGACCAAACGACACCATCGCCGTCGACGGCAGCTTCGACACCTGGATTTATCCCGCGTTCGGCCGGCACCTCACGCGCAACATCCAGTTCATCTCATCGGCACAAACGATTTCACCACACGCACAATGGGTGATCGTGGATCGCTCCTGGAACGCGATCTGGGGACACCCCGGTCTCACCGACATGGGGAAGTTCTGGCGCTACATCTCCATGGGCCGCCCGACGCCGGCAGATCTCGCCATTACAAAGCAACTGATTCGCGACCCCCGGTTCGTGCTCATTTACCGCGACGCCGATCTCAATCAGGCCGTCTTCTGGCGGCGCGTACCCGGCCAGCCAGTGCCGCGGGCAAGACTCTTCCGCTTTCGCGCGTCAGCCCGTTGAACCTTTGGAG
>JALYOB010000822.1:0-1540 GCA_030857085.1 Acidobacteriota bacterium
AGTCGCCGCTTTTCCTGCGCTGAAAAAGTGAAAGCGGCGACTGGTGTCGCCGCACTCCAAAACCCTTACGGCGTTTTCTTCGGCGGCAGCAACGTTCCGTCCGGCAGAATCGGACGCTTTCTCTGCAGGTCGAAGCCGTAGCCGCTCGGCAGGACGTGCATCGCCGCGTCCGACATCGCGATCACATCCTCATCCGCTGCCTCGGGTGCGTTCGTGTACGTCACGGTTCCGTCGAATACGAACACCGCGCCGCTGCCGACGACGGTGAATTTCTCTCCCGGATGCACCTCGATGGCCGTGTCTTCATCGATGCCCACGCCTAACACCTGGGGGTTGTGGGCGAAGATCACGAGCATGCGGCTCACGCGGCCGCGCTGCGAGAAATGCGTGTCGACGACCGTGTCGCGCCAGTAGCCGAGGCCGGGGGCGAGTGAGACGTCGGCACGGCGGACGGTGCCGGACGAACTGCCGGCGATGATCATCGTCGAGCTCATCGCAGCCGCGCCTGCGCTCGTGCCCGCCGCGACCAGACCTTCATTGAAGACGCGATGGCGAATCTCGTCGCCGAACGGCGTGCCTGCCACGATCGCGGTCAGACGCAACTGATCGCCGCCGGTGAAGAACACGCCCGTCGCGCGGCGCACCATCGCGATCAGCTCGTCGTCCTCGCCGTCATGACGTTTCGTCACGTCCGGCTCCATCACCTCGGCCACGCCGATCTTTTCGAACAGCTCGCGGTACGTCCGCTCTTTGCCCTCGACGTCTTTCGACGGCGTACCGCAGACCAGAATGCGTGCGTCCTTGCCGCCGCACATCTCCACGAAGTGCGGCAGGATCTCCATGCTGTCTTCGTTCTTGTCTTCCGCGCCGCCGATGACGAGCAGCTTGCCGATGTGGCGCTCTCCCGCGGGCGCGGCGGACTTTCGCTTCTCAACGGTTGTTTCGGTACTCGTTTCGGTAGTCATACAGCCTCCCTCCGGCGATCACCTGCCGGATCTCCAGTGTGTTTTCGTCGAGAATGAGCAGATCGGCGCGTTTGCCTTCGGCGATCTCGCCCGCGTCTTTTAGCTTCAGCACTCGTGCCGGGTTGCGCGTTGCGAAGGCCAGTGCGTCTTCCATCGAACAGAGGTTTTTGCGGACCACGTCGCGAATCTGATCGATGAGATTGCTCACCTTGCCGATCGGCGCATCCGTCGAAATCGTGAGCATGCTTCGGTCGCCGTCGTACAGCTCGAGCCAGTGCGCGAAGTTCTCTTCGACCATGTCCAGGTCGACCGTCACTCCGCGCTTCGTCAGCTCGATCGCTTCTTTGAATAGGTCGTCGTTGCGATTCACATGCGTCGGATGAATCGACGCTGCAGGCACACCCATCTCGAGCAGTTCGCGCACGATCGAAAGCCGCTCGCGCAATTCACCGGTGTGCAGATGAAGCACGCCTGCTTTGCCGGTGAGCGTTCCCGCGATGTAGCAATCGGATGCGAGCCGCGCGAGCGTGCGCGCGTCGGAATGCGTGCCGCGGCGATCGGCGATGGCGATCTCG
>JALYOB010000822.1:1550-2007 GCA_030857085.1 Acidobacteriota bacterium
TCGCCCGCGCCGACGATCTCCTCGAACAGCACCACGTCATCGCGCACGCAGCCCATCAGCGACCGCGCGTCATAACCGCCCGTCCACATGAGCGCATTGAGACCCTGCTCGCGCAGCGCCTTCACTTTCGCCATGAGAGAGGGGAGTGTCTTGGTCGTCGTGTCGGTGCCGAGCAGGCCGATGACCGTCGTCGTTCCCGCTCGCAGCAATTCGTCCTTTGAAATCGGACCGGTCGCGGATGCGAAGCCCTCTTCACCGCTGCCGCCGATGAGATGAATGTGGCAGTCGATCAGACCAGGCGTGACGATGCAGCCGGTCGCGTCGACGACCTCCGGCTCGAATGCGGAGGCGTCGACGTCACCGATCTTCTCGATCCGGCCGCCGGCGATGACGATCGTCGTCTTTCCGCGCGGCGCGGGATCGAACAGCTGTCCGTGCTCAACGACCAGCACTGGCG
>JALYOB010000063.1 GCA_030857085.1 Acidobacteriota bacterium
ATGCAACGTTGCTCGCGCCCGACGCAGGGGATCCCTCGACTGCGCTCGGGATGACACGGTTCGCTCCCACCCGCTCCGCCATGTGCACTTCGCTGAACGACACCCGTGCACTACCGATGAAATTCAGCACATCCGGACCGGCGGCGAGCAGCTTCTCCGGCGCATACACCGCCCGCCCTTTTTCGGCCGCCATCTCGTACTCGTTGCGCAGCAGCGACTCGTACTTGGAGATGGTGGTCGTGATCTGATCCGGCTCGAGGAGAACGATGTCAAAGTCGGCGATGTAGTCGGCGAACGTGACGCTGTCGACGGCCACCGGGACGTAATGCTCGACGCCCGGAAATGCGCCGTTTTCCTGCAGTTTTTCGATCTTTTCCGTGACGTCGCGCTTGAAGTGCGGATCCATGAAGTCGAGCGAGATGCGGCGCGCGAGCTTCTGCCGCGTTTCCCTCGTGATCGGGAACTGCGTCATCGGAAAGATCGTCACCGGTCCCGACTCATCCTCGGAACGCTGCGTCTCGACGTCGAACCAGCGCAGCGAGTCGATCGTGTCGCCGAAGAGCTCCACGCGCACCGCCTGGGCCGTGTTCGGCGGGAAGAGATCGAGGATGCCGCCGCGGAACGCGAACTCGCCCGCTTCGCCGACGAGATCGGTGCGCACGAAGCCGTTCTCGACGAGACGCTGCAGCAGATCGCGCATGTCGATCTCGTCGCCTTCCGCGATGCGGATGATGCGCTGGCGAAAATCTTCAGCGCGCGGCAGGCGCTGGAACAACGCGCGGGCGGGGACGACGAGCACGTCGGTCGTGTCGTCGATGAGCATGCCGAGGGCGCGGATTTCCTCGCGCGCGACGCCGAGGGATGGGGCGACGTCCTGATACGGCGTGAGCGCCGGCGCAGGGTAGGTGGAAACGCAATCGGGCGTGCGATGGAAAAGCCGCAGCGCGGTCTCGAAATCGCCGGTGGTCGTACCGGGCGTGATCACCGCCACGCGGCGGCGACGCTCGTCCTGCAATGCCGCGACGACGAGCGCGCGTGCTTCGACCGTCGCGCCGGTGATGTCGACGCGGCTGTCGCGCTCGCGCAGCTGGCGGAAAAAGGGAGCTTTTGCGACGCGTGCGCGCAGCTCGTGAATCAGCGAATCGTGACGTTGCATGAATGGCGCGCGGCAGCCTGCCGGGACGCGCGCGGCGATTATGGCGTGAAGTAGCCTTTGATCGTGCGCGCGCTGAGCTGCGGCGAGTTCACCACAACACGAACGGGGCGCCACTCATTCGACCGGCCGAGATCCGAGACCTGATAGGTGATGGCGAACTGAGCGCGGAGGTCTTTCTCGATCGCCTCATAGCGCGCCGTCAGATTCTGCTGCGTCGCCGTGGCCACGAAGCCGCCGGTCTGGCCGGAGAGAAATCGGAGCCGATCGAGATTGCGCACGCTCTCGTCGTCGCTTCCTTCGTAGACGATGAAGTAGATCGGAATCGCCGCCTCGCGCGCGAGCTTCTCGATCTCGTCGTAGGACCAGTTCGATGCCGTGTCGCTGCCGTCGCTGAGCACCACGATCGCGCGGCGATTCTTCTCGTCGCGCAGCTCGCGAATCGCGCTCGCGACCGAGTCGTAAAGAGCGGTGCGGCCCTGCGGCGCAATGCCGTCGAGCGCTTTCGCCACGGCGGCGCGATCGCCCGTCAGTGGTTGTCTGCGGCGCGGCACGTCCTGCACCGCGGTGATGCTGCAGCGATCGCCTTCTTTGAGCGCGTGCTGCACGAATTCACTCGCCGCTTTCGACGCATGCTTCATCGAGTACGCCATGCTCGACGAGGCGTCGAGCAGCAGTGCGATCGAGATCGGCTGATCGAACGCTTTGCCGAACTCGATGATCTTCGCTTCCGACTCGCCGTCGATGACGCGGAAGAGCGAGCGGTCGATGTCATCGCGCGTGTTGCCGTGATGATCGACGATCGAGACGAAGATCGGCACCGTGCGTACCTGCAATTCTTCGACGTGCACGTTGCCCGCGGCCGACCAGAAGTCCGCCGCCTCTTCTCCCGATTTCGCTTTGGCGGTGATCTGCACGAATCCGCTCGCGAGGATCGTCTGCGGGACATCGAACCGATACGGCGCCGCGGTCGCAGTGGCGATGATCCGGCCGTTGTCCCACAAGTCGACCGATTGAATGGGATCTTCTCTGGGCGAAGTCGTCTCCGCCTCGAACACGCCGTTCGCGGCGTCGATCGCTTTGATCTTTACGCCTAACGGCAACATGCCGCGATTGATGGTCTCGCTCCACTGCACACGTTTGCCTTTCGGCGATTTCGCAGTGATGGCGATCCTGTGCTGGATCGGATTCGGTCCGAGGTCGATGGCCAGGTGATACGGCGAGGCAAGATCGCCTGCGACTTTCTGGCCGTCGACGACGACCGTGACGCGCGCATTGTCGAATCCCGGCTCGATCGCAAAGTCGACCACGCCCGAATACTCGCCGGAGTGATCGCGCTGCACGCCGCGCTCGAGCACGATCTGCGTGCTCGCGTGCGCGGCGGTGGCGATGAAAAAGGAGATGACGGAGAGGAGAAGAGCGTTGCTAAGGCGACGTTTGTTTCTGCTCGGGTACTGCGCTGCTGCTTTCATAAATCCGCCGGTATTCGAAGCGATTCCGGCTGACTGTTTTCACGTACAAACGCGTCTCAGCGTACGGAATCGACTCTACGAAAAGGTCGCTGTCATCGACCGGCGTCTTCTCAATCCATGTGCCAACGGCTTTTTCGCCCGCGTTGTACGAAGCGATTGCAAGGATGTGATTGCCGTTCCACGTCGCGAGCTTCTGCGCATATTCGGCAGCCCCGACGGCAATGTTCTTCTGCGGATCGAAAAGGTCTTCGCGCGTGACGGCCCCGAGCCCCGCATCTGCTGCAATGCGGGCTGCTTCCTCCGGCATGATCTGCATCAGTCCGACCGCGCCGGCATTGGAGACGGTGGTCGGCTCGAACCCGCTTTCCTGCCGCGTAATGGAGGCGAGGAGATACGGATCAATCCCGCGGCGCTCTCCTTCCGTCTTCAGCGTTTCAAAGTAGGCGAGCGGAAAGAGGATCTGCCAGAAACGCTGCGGAATGTTCGCACCGCCGTGGCGCACGAACGGACGGAACTGGCGCTGCAATACCGAATTCGCTTTGAACGGCTCGCCGCCGCGCACATAAACGTCCGCCAGCATGAACTGCACGCCGGGATTCGACGCGTATTTCGCGGCGACCACTTTCATCTCCCGCGCTGCCGCGCGATCGAGTCCGATTTCCTGTAATTCGCGAACAGTCGTCAGTCGCGGCTCAGTGACTTTCGCGAGCTCCACGTTCGTATCCGGAAAAGTCTGCGATGCCACTGCCGTCACAGTCGTAGTGGCGACCGACGGCCACAATTCCTTGATGCGATACGCGTAATAGCTGTACGGATATTCGGCCACGACCTGCGCGGCCGCGGCATCGCGTTCGGCCGTGCGTCCCAGCTTGTCCTGAATCTTCGCGGTCCAGAACAGGGAATTGGTTTTCCAGTCGCCGTCCGTATACGCGCGCACATACTGCGCGAACGTCTTCAATGCCTCGTCGTACTTGCCCCAGAGCGTGTACGTCCAGCCGAGGTTCCAGAGATTTTCGCCGTCATTGCCGGAGGCGCCGAGCTGAATCGCCTGCGAGAGATTGTCGACTGCTTTCGCGTAGTCGACGACGTCCGTCGAGTAATACTTGGCCCGCGTCACCTTCGCCTCGGCCGCCTCTTTGCTGCCGGGGAAATCCTTTTCCACCTGCGCAAGTCCGGCCAGAAATTCTTCCGGACGTCCTGCGCGCCACGCCGCGCGCGCACGCAATGCGACCAGCGACGCGTCGTCGAGCTTCACATCCGCCGTTTCATTGAGCAGTTGCGTGTAATTGCGCGAATTGAACAATGCGCGCAACCGCACCCCGCGCGCCTCGGCCGTACTTCCCGGAATGCGGTTGAAAAGATCGAGCGCCTGGTCGTACCGATTCGACCGCGAGAGCTTGCCCGCGAGCGCGATCTTGTCCGCCAGCGGCAATGCATCGAGGCCGCTCTTCACATAGTCATACGTCTGTTCGGTATAGCGGCCCTGCGTGTAATTCGTCAGCAGGTGCATGCGCGTTTTCGTGGCGAGGTCGGTTCGTCCCGCTTTCGCCAGCGCGTTCGCCATCGCCACGAAATCGCCCTCCGTCAACTCATCGACTTCGACCTGCATCGCCTGCTGCCACGCTGCGTCGGTTTCGGCGGCATTGCCGAGTTGCGCGTAAATCGCGGGCAGACGCAGACGTGCGACCGTGGCGGCCGTGCTGTCGCCTAACGCGATGATTTCCGAGGCGATGGCCACCGCGTTCTGCAGGTTCTTGCGGGAGACTTCCGCTTCCACGATGCGCAGCCGCAGGAACGGTGCAGCCTCGGGATAAGCGAGCGCGGCTGCGGTGAGCGCAGGCACCGCCTCGTCGTAGCGCTTGGCGTCGTACAGCGCGAGCGCTTCGCGTGCGAGCGTGCGGCGATCCTTCGGCGGTTCCGGCTTCGCGACCACCGGCGGCAGTGCCTCGATCGGCGGCTTCGCGGCCGGAGGCTGGGCACACGCAAACGACAACGCAACGAGCAGCAGAACTACGACACGACCCTGACCCATCTCTCACCCTCACTCTGGAATCCGACGCGCCGGAAGAACTCCTGCGCGTCTCGTGCGTCTTCAACAATGATGCGGCGGCGATCCATCTTCGAAGCGAGCTGTTCGACCTCGCGCATCATCACGCGGCCGATCCACTTCTTCCGCAGCTCGCGTGCGACGACGACGTCTGCAATCCGTACGGCATCGGCCGTGATCTCGAGCGCGACGACGGCCACGACGTCGCCGAGGAGCTTGCCGAGGAGGCCGACCGCGGGAGGCGGGGCGGGGTGCTCCTGCTGTGCGAGGAAGCCGCGCACGACGGAGTCGTCGGAAGCATCAATCGGCCGGACAAAGAGGCGTAAGCCGCGCACGTCAGCGATCCTAAGTATCACACTTCGATGCTTTTACAGCATAACGCCGCAAGCAAATAATTCTTGACAATAGGGAAGTGCCGCGTAGACTTCGTTGCGGCCCAACCCCCCAAAAATTTCAACGCGAAGTGACATGACTATGAACGTGCAACAGGCGATTGCCCAATTCCTCGAACATGGGCAGACCGTGCGAAATTTGTCCGATCGGACACTTCGCGCTTACCAGTCCGACCTCGCGCAGTTCCATGTCCACATGAGCGACACGCCGACGGTGGAGATCACCGCCGACGACCTCGAGGTTTACCTCGACAAGCTCGGCGGCGGCCCGTACCGCGACACGTCGATCCGCCGCAAAGTGGCCGCGCTGAAAGTGTTCTTCCGTTTCCTCGAAGAACAGGGCATCGTCACCGAGTCCCCCGCACGCAAGCTGAAAATCAAGAAGCCGGTCGAGAATCGCGTTCCGACCGTCCTCTCGTCGCGCGAAGTGCGCGCTCTGCTTGCCGCCCCGAAAGAGCAGGTCGCCGAGCTCGCAACGCTGCGCGATCAGTCGGCCGGCAGCCGCAATCGTTACTTCTGTGCGATCCGCGACAACGTCATCCTCGAGCTGCTCTTCCTGACCGGCATCCGCATCGGCGAGCTGGTCGCGTTGAACGTCGGCGACGTCGACCTCGATCGGAAACAGATCCAGATCACCGGCCGTGCAACGCGCGGACGCCTCGTGACGCTCGCGACCGAAGACATGGTCGAGTCGATGCGCCAGTACATCGAAATGCGCGCGGAGCGCAGTCTCTCGACGCCGGCTCTGTTCGTCGGCCGCTCGGGAACGCGCCTGACGATCTACTCGATCGAGAACATCTTCAAAAAGCACGTCCGTCTCGCCGAGATCAAACGCCACGTCACGCCGCACTCGCTGCGTCACACGATGGCGGCGATGCTCGTCTCTTCCGGCACCGACATCAAGGAAGTGCAGGAAATCCTCGGACACGCGAGCATTCTGTCGACGCAGGTCTACACCCGCCTGCCGATCCAGAAGCGCGGCCGCACGCAGAACAACGCGCAGATCACGCGCGTCGTCGCGGAAGCCGCCGGCGCGCGCATGCCCATCAAAAAGTAAGCGCGACGTTCTCGGCTGCCCGCGCGGAGCCGGTGAAGATCACGCGGCGTCTGGCTGCGCGCACTCTTTCGCGATGAGCACGAGCTCGTCGATGTCGAAAGGCTTGGCGAGCAGACGGCAGATCCGCTGCAGGAACTCGCAGCTCATCCGGCCGGGCGACGCGGTCGTCACGATCACGCGCCGCAGGTACTTTGGTTGCGCTTCCTCGAGGTAGCCGAGCAGCTGCTCTCCGCCGACGTCGGGCAGCATCAGATCGACGATCAGCAGGTCGTACGCGACCGCCGAGAGCAATTCGATCGCGGCCGCGCCGCTCTTGACGCCCTCCACGACGAAGTGCTGCCGTTCGAGAACGATTTTCACGAGGTTGAGGATCGCGCCGTCGTCTTCGACGACGAGCGCTCTGTAGGATGATCGGCGCTCCATGGCTACTAGCGCAGCAAGACCGTTGCCGCGCGCATAGGGCCGAGGCCGGTCAGTTCTCGTTGATCGTCCGCAGAGCTTCTTCGATCCGGTCGATGTCGAACGGCTTCTGCAGTACGAGCGTGTCCTCGGGGAACCGGTCCGCAAAGTAGCGCGAGATCGCCGAAAGGACGATGACCTTCGGCCGCCGCTCCAGCGTCTGAATGACGTCCGATACCGCGAACCCGTTGACCTTCGGCAGCATCAGATCGAGCAGCACGAGATCATACGAACCGTCACGAAGCAGTTCGATCGCCGCTTCACCATCACCCGCCAGATCGACGGAACCGCAGTGCTTCCGCAGAATGGCGTGCAGCAGTCGCTGCACGCTGTCGTCGTCTTCGACGATCAGCGCCGCACACTTTTTCATCCAACCTCCGGTCGGCGGGGACCCAGCCCGCTGAAGCCGGGGATCGCTAATGCAGGATGCGTGTCACCGTCGATGGAAGATCACGACGAATGCTGCGTCGCGTCCGACCCGTTTACAGGCGCCGAGCTCACGCCTGCGCGGCGAGGCGCGACGTGCGCTGCTGCTCGATCGCGCTCGCGGCCGTCCGCGTGATGAGGTCCGTCAGCTCGCGGTCGAGCGGGCTCGGGTCGCGGACGAAGCGGTAATAGTTCGCGAACGTGCCGAGGACCTTGCCGTCTGCGGCGTGAATGGGCGTGGACCAGCAGGCGCGGAGGCCGTACTGCAGCGCGAGATCCTTGAAGTTCGCCCAGAGCGGATTGTTGGCGATGTCGAAGACCGACACGGTCTTGTTGTGAAAGGCCGCCGTCCCGCACGAGCCCACCTCGGGGCCGATCTCGATCCCGTGGATTGCGTGGTTGTACGCCTCCGGGAGCGACGGTCCGGCGCCGTGCAGAAGATGGCGCCCGTCGTCATCGAGGATCAGGATCGAAGCGATCATGCCGGAAGGCGTGAGGCTCTCCACCGTGCGCACGAGCTCGTCGAGCGTCTCGCGCAGCGGCGCACCGGAGCCGATCATCGACGTAAAGCGCTCTTTCGCGCGCTCCAGCTCCACACGGTGATCTTCGGGCAGGCTCGTCATAAGAAAACGCTGACGTGCAGAACGCGTACCCGACTCAACGGCTGGCGGACTCACTCCTCCCGAAAGAGCGGCTTGCGCGCAAACGGCAGCATCGCGATCTTCAGGTTCAGTCCGACCACGCGGAACTGGTCCGCGACATCCGGAGGGATTGCCACTCTCGAAAACATGATCGCCGTGAAGAGGTCGCCGGATGCGAGCAGTCCTCCGAAGCCGAGAACGGACGCGATGCCGTAGCGGACGACGAACTCCTCCTGCGCCACGATGTACGGACTGCCGAGCGCCCGCGGCACGTAAAAGACGTTGTGCGCGGTCTGCTCCTGATCGAGCAGCAGTGCACGTGACGGGCGGACGACGTTCGCGATCGGCAGGCCGAGCTGCGTGATGAGCTGCGCGATCATTGGCGCCTGCTGCACCATCTCCACGCTCACCAGCGGGATGACGCGGTGTCCGCGCGACCCGAAACGGGAGTTCCAGTCGGGCTCGTCGCCGCGCGTGGCGATGAGCGTGAGGCAGCGCAGATTCGGATTCTCCGCCGCTTCAGGCGCGGCCGCACGCACGAGATCGCGCAGATCGGCGGGAAGATCGCGATAGGGATGGGTCTTGAAGAACCGCACCAGCGCGCACGCAGGAGCGCCGTTGCTGTCGAGCAGCTCGTTTCGCAGGAACTCGACCGCCCGTTCCGCGGCATCTTCGAGCGTGGGCGGATCGTCGGCGAATAGATCGCGGATCAATCCGCGACACGCCATCATCTCCTTGAACCCGAACCGGCTCAGTTCCCACGGCATCTCTTCCGACTCGTCTCCTTACAGTCGCGCGGAGAGCCGCTGAACAGTCTCGGCGAGCTCCGCGGGGTCGACTGGTTTCTTCAGATATGCATCAAAACCGGCGTTCAGCGCAAGCAGGCGGTCTTCCGGACGCCCGAACGCGGTCAGCGCGAGAATCGGCGTGGAACGGCGCGAGTCCGGCCGCGCGCGGATCTCGCGCAGGAACACATACCCATCCTCCTCCGGCATGGCGATGTCGCAGACGACGATCTGCGGCTCGATTCTCCGGAAGAGCGGCAGCGCCTCGCGAACCGAGGAGGCGGTGTGCACGGCCGCGCCGGTGTGACGAAGAATGCCGGCGACCACTTCGCGCGTGTACTGCTGGTCGTCGACGATCAGGATGGTCATGTCGGTCAGCGCGGGGAGCGTTTTCGATGCGGCCGGGACGACCGCACGTTCCGCCGTCGGCGCCGCGGCGATCGCCGGAGCGGCCTCCATGACCGGCAGCTCCAGCGTGAAGCTTGCGCCTTGTCCTTTTCCTTCACTCGTCGCGCGAATGCGGCCGCCGTGCATCTCGACCAGCGAGCGCACGATCGCGAGCCCGAGTCCGATGCCTCCATGTGGCCGTGTCGTGGAGCTGTCGGCCTGACGGAACGGCTCGAAAACGTACGGCAGAAACGCGCGATCGATCCCCTCGCCGGTATCCGAGACCGTCAGCCGCACGACCGAACCATGGTGCGACAAGCGAAGCGTGACCGTGCCGCCGCGCGGCGTGAACTTGATCGCGTTCGCGAGCAGATTCCAGATGATCTGCTGGAGCCGGCCCTCGTCTCCGGAAACGGGAGGGAGGATGGGCGGGATGCTCGTCAGGATCTCGATTCCTTTCGCGACCGCGGCCGGATGAACGGTCGTGATCGCGGCCTGCGCGACCGTGCGCATGTCGGTGGCGTGCGGATCGAACGTCAGCTTGCCCGACATGATGCGCGAGACGTCGAGCACATCCTCGATCAACTGTGCCTGCGCGCTGGCGCTCTGCTCGATCGCGTCGATGGCGACCCGCGCCTCTTCCTCGCTCAGTCCGAGCTTGAGCATGCGCGCCCAGCCGAGGACGGCGGTCATCGGCGTGCGGAGCTCGTGGGAGAGCGTCGCGAGAAATTCGTCTTTCGCGCGGTTCGCCGCCTGCGCCGCGCTGTAGAGTCGCGCATTTTCAACCGCGATCGACGCGCGATACGCGAGCTCCTCGGCCTGCGTGAGGTCCTGTTGCGCGAAGCGGCGGTCGGAGGCGACGAACGTGATCGTACCCACCACCTCGCCGCGCGAGCGCAACGGCACGATCATGTACGACATGATTCCGAGCTCGCGGATCATCCGCAGGTGCTCCTCATTGCGCGCGACCTGCTCCAGCAGTTCTTCGGAGAGGAACGGCACGAGCTCGGACGTTCCGGTACGCATGACGCGATAGATGGCGTCGGTTTCCGGATCGGGCGGGAACTTCCGGTAGAACTCTTCGGCCAGCGCGATCTTCGCCGGATCGGCATGCGCGACCGCAAGGCGGCTCCACAACGTCCCGCCCCCCTCCGGCACCATGTCGACGGCGCACCAGTCGGCGATCCGGGGCACCGCGAGGAAGGTCACGTTGCGCAGCGTCTCTTTGTAATCGAGCGACGATGCGAACAGCTCGTTCGCGCGGGCGAGGAAGGCGAGTCCTTCCTGCGCTACATGCCGCTCATGCACGTCGGTGGCGGTGCCGATCCACTCATGGACCTTGCCGTCGTCATCGACGACCGGAACGGTCTTGTCGGCGAACCAGCGATACGAGCCGTCCGCCTGACGCAGCAGATATTCGTCTTCGTAGACCGCGCCGCTCTGCACGGCCGCGTCCCACTTTTCGGCGACACGCGTGCGATGACTCGGATGCACCGCATCGAGCCAGCCGCGCCCGCGCATCTCATCGGCGGTCTGGCCGGTGATCTCCTGCCATGAAGGCGACGGCTGGACGACGAACCCTTCGGCGTCATTGAAGGCGATGGCCTGCCGCGTCGGCGTGGCGACGACGAGCGAACGGTAACGCCGTTCGTCATTGCGCAGCGCCAGCCGGTCGCGTTCGAGCGACTGGTAGAGCCGCACGTTGTCGATCGCCACCGCCGCATGTCCGGCCAGAGCCTCGGCCACCTTCTCCTCGGTCTCGCCGAACACTCCTTCCTCAGCATGGCCGAAGAACAGCCCGCCGAGGACTTCGCCGGTGCGCGATTTCACGGGGACGGCGAGGTAGCTCACCACCGGCAGGTGCCCGGAGGGCATGCCGTGGTACGGCGCATTCTTGCCGTATCGAGGATCCTTCATGATGTTGCCGCTGCGAAGGATGCCCGTGCCTGCAAACGTGGGCGCGAACACCTCCGTGTTGCGCGGCATCGGAAACTTTTCAAAGTGCTCGCGCGGCACACCGGAGATCGTGTAGAGCGTGTATGCCTCGCCGTCGGCGCGGAGCACGTTGTAGAAGAACGCGCCGAACTGCGCGCCGGTGAGGGTGGTCGCCGCGTCGGTGATGCGCTGCACGATCGCTTCGAGATCGAGTCTGCCCGCCACGTCGCGTGCGACGTCGGCAAGCTGGTCATACCGCTCGGTCGAAAGGGCGACCGAGGCGATCTGCGCAAATGCTGCCGCAGCTTCGAGCTCCGCCTCGCGCGCGGCCGGTTTGGCGGTGCGGTAGTAGCAGGCGATCGTGCCCGCGGTCTCGCCGCGGATGTCGAGCGGCAGGACGAGGAACGAGACGATCCCTTCGCTGTCGTAGATCTTGCGGCGGTCGTCGACGACCGGCCACGCCCGCACGTCCGCAATGAGCATCGGCCCGGGCAGCACGGCCGCGATGTTGCTCTCGGCCGGCGCAGGAATCGAGAAGGACGAATAGTCGTCGGACAGCCCGGACGAGGCGGCAATCCGCCAGAGTCTTTCCCGCGACTCGAGGCGCCACATCGCCACGGCATCAGCCGCAAAGAATTGCCGCGCCTGCTCGACGATGCGCTCTCGAAGCTCTTTCCCCGCAATTCCGCTGCGGGTCAGCCCGGTCAGGTCACGCAGACCACGCGCAACATCGAGGGCGGACAGGTCTCGCTCGGGCGAAGCGACGCTCAGAGGATCAGCGGACATCACCCGCGCTCTTGCAAGAACCGGAACCAGCCGTGGGTTCGACCAGCTAACCGCTTGATTCGATTGGAGCGGGCGACGGGATTCGAACCCGCGACCAAGAGCTTGGGAAGCTCCTACTCTACCAACTGAGCTACGCCCGCTCGTGAGGTGAGCGGGCGCATTGTAAACCGAACCTTTCGCGTTCACACGAGCCGCGTGGCGCGGGCGAGGAGGAACAAGCCGGTTCCGATCGCGACCGCTCCGATCGCGCGGGCGGCGCCGTCGCCATTCGGGGCGAGACGTTCGAACGCGATGGCGGGCGTGCCCGCGGCCATCGCACGCAAATCCATCACGCCGAGGATGAGGACGATCGTCATCAGATTCGCGCAGCAGGCGACGCAGTGATACGCCACATGGATGCCGTAGCGCCACGCGTTCGTCTGCAACACGCGTCGTGGCACCGCGCGACAACATGCGAGGCGGCGGGCCTTCCATGTGGTGAACTGCAGCAATCCGGCAAGCGTGACGATCAGCGCTGCTGCAGCGGGGACGAGGCGCGACAGCGCGGGCTCTTTCATCTCGAACGCGGCCAGTGCGACGCCGAGCGGAAAGATCGCCACGCCGATCGCCGTCCAGACGACAAAGTAGGCAGCGCTCGCAATTGCGGTGAGACGATCGACATGCGGCACGCCGCTTTGATGCAACGCATCGCGATAACGGCTCAGTGTCGCGACGAGCGGCGGCAGCATCATCGCCACCATCATCACCACCCACATGACGACAAACGACGCGGCCGCGCCGAGCCACGACTGTCCGCTCATTCGCATCCACGTCATGGACATCGTCCAGCCGCCCGGCATCGGCATCTCGTGCATCGACGACATCGACGCGCACCAGCGAATCGTGGCCGCCGCGCTGGCGAGGAAC
>JALYOB010000408.1 GCA_030857085.1 Acidobacteriota bacterium
CCCCCCCCCCCCCCCCCCGCCGGAGGCCCCCGGTCGTCGTCGCTCAGTCCTTCGCCGCTTCGATAGCTGCCGTCGCGGCAACGCCCCACGTCTCGCCGCCGGGCATCTCGAAGAAGAACGCCCTGCGCGTGCGGGGATGATTGCCGATCTCGTTCATCGTCTCCGCGTCGAACAGGTGGCCGTTCACCATCGTGGAGCGCACCGAGTGCGTGTTCATGATGTTCTCGAGCGGATTGCGATCGAGCACGATCATGTCCGCGAGCTTGCCCGCCTCGAGCGAACCGATCTCGCGATCGAGGCCGAGGTAACGGGCGCCGTCGATCGTGGCAGCGCGGAGCACTTCGAGTGGCGTCATGCCGCCCTGCGCCATCATCCACATCTCCCAGTGCGCGCCGAGACCTTCACGCTGGCCGTGCGCGCCGAGCTGCACGTTCACGCCGGCGTCGTGCAGACGCTTCACCACGCGTGCATTGTCGATGTGGTTGTACTCCTCGTCCGGCGCCATCACACGGCGGCGCGAACGCTGATCGAGAATGCGGCGCGGCACGAACTTCGAGAGACGCTCGTCCGCCCAGACGTCCGTTTTCTGATACCAGTAATTCTCGCCGAACGGACCGCCGTAGCCGACGATCAGCGTCGGCGTGTAGCCGGTCTTCGAATGACCCCACAGCTGCACGACATCGTCGTAGATCTTCGCAACCGGCAGCGAGTGCTCGATGCCCGTGTGCCCGTCGACCACTTCCGTCATGTTGTGCTGGAAGAGCGATCCACCCTCGGGCACGACCATCATGTCCAGCTGGCGTGCGGCCTCGATGATCTGCTGCCGCTGATCGCGCCGCGGCTGGTTGTAACTCTTCACGCTGAATGCGCCGACCGCTTTGAGGCGGCGCAGATGCGACAGCGCGTCGTCGAGGGAATTGATGTCTGCTTTGTACGGCGCCTTCGCACCGTACAGGATCGTCCCGGTCGAGAAAATGCGCGGCGCGACGATCAGCCCCGACTTGGCCATCTCGCTCGCCGCGAAAATCTCCGCCGTGTCGTTCGACGGATCGTGCAGCGTCGTCACGCCGAATGCGAGCGAGGCGTAATTCACCCAGCTCTGCTGCGGAATGATCTGCTCCGCGCCCATCGAGCCGTGCCAGTGCACGTCGACGATGCCCGGCATGATCGTCTTGCCGCGCGCGTCGATCACGTGCGCCCCCGCGGGCACCGGCACGTTCGCCCCCACGGCCGCGATCCGATTGCCATTCACGACGACCGTGCCGTTCTCGATCACCTCGTCGCCGCGGCCGGTGATGATGCGCGCATTCGTGAATGCGACCGCGCCCGCCGGCACTTCATATGGACGCGAGAAGCCGATGAACGTTCCCTTCTCCGGCGCAGTCGGCAACTTCTCCGGCGCGCCGTCGAGAAACGCGAAGGCGTCCTTCAGATCGCGCGAGAAAAGCTCCGGTCCCATCGACCAGTAGAGGCGTTTGCCGTCGCCGGAGAAATGGAGATATTCGCCCGTGTCGCGCGAGACCGTCGCCACCGGCACCGCGCTCATCTTCGGTCCGATTTCGATCGACTTGCCCGTGCGCACGAACGGCGTGATGTGCGCGTTGAATGCTTCCTGAAACGCGAGCCACTTCTCGTCCGGCGAAATCGCGAAATCGACCGCGAAAGCCGACATCGCATGCTCCCGCTCCTCGGCGCCATGAACGTCGATCGAGCGCAGCGCGCGGCGCCCTTCCGATTCGAAGGTCATGAAGAAGACGCGATCGTTCGTCGCGCCCCACATCGGCAGCGCACCTTTGTCCGTCAGACGGCGCGGCTTCGGATTGCCTGTCACGGGAGCGAGATACAGACCCTGCTCGTTCGAATAGAGCCCGGCCGTGAGAAAGCCATCGCTCGTCTTGCGGTACGCGACCGTCGTCCCATCGGGGGAGAACGACGGCTCGACGTAATGGCCCGGCTGATCGGTGATCACGCGCCCCTCGCCGCCCGTTGCAGCGACGACGCGCACACTGCCGAACATCTCATCGTTCCAGGTCGTGTAGACGATCGACTTTCCGTCGCGCGACCACGAGGGATAGAACTCGAAGTGATCCGTCTGCTTCGTGATACGGCGCGGCGTGCCGTTGGGCAGGTCCTTCAGATAGAGGTAGCCGAGGGCTTGGTAGACGACTTGATTGCCCCGGGGGGAGACTTCGACCCAGCGCAGCATCTTCACGTCGAAATTCTGCGGCGCGACTTCCACCGCACGGCGCACCGCCTGCTGCACGCGCCGCGTGCCGGTGACGTGAAACGGAATGTTCACGACCTGCTTCGACGCCACGTCGATGCGCTGAATCTTCCCGTTTGCCCAGAAAACGATCGATTTCGAATCGGGCGTCCAGGCCATGTTCGGATAGACGCCGTGGATGGCCCACGTCTCCATCATGTCGCGATCGAGACCGTCGAAGATCGGCGTCTCCCGTCCGGAGGCGAGGTCGCGGATGAAGAGCGTCGACTTGTAGCGGACGCGCCGGATGAACGCGAGCGACTTGCCGTCCGGCGAAGGCGTCGGACGCACCGAGCCGCCCGGTCCGGTCACGAAGCGCTCGATGTTGCCGGTCTCGCGATCGAGTCTCTGAATCACGTAGATCTGCCCGTTCGGATCCTTGCTGTACTCGAAGATCTGCCCGGGAGTGACGTCGTCGCTGAAGTAAAGATATCTGCCGTCGGGAGAGAAGACCGGCTCGCCGGTGTCTTTCTGTTCGGTGCGTTTCTTCGTGAGCTGCAGACCGTCGCCGCCGCTGCGGTGGTAGAGCCACATCTCCCCCGCACCGGCCGAGCGCTCGGAAGTGAAGTGCTTGCGTCCGACGAGGTAATCACTGTCGGGCGTCCACGCCGGTTCGTTGAGCAGACGGAACGATTCCTTCGTGACCTGCTTCGCATTCGAGCCGTCTCGATTCATCGTCCAGAGGTTGTCGCCGCCCGCGCGATCGGAGGTGAATGCGATCCATTTGCCGTTCGGCGAATAGCGCGGCTGCATGTCCCACGCGATTCCGCTCGCGAGCGCTTTTGCCTCGCCGCCGCCGATCGGAATCGTGTAGATGTCGCCTAACAGATCGAACACGATCTCCCGTCCATCCGGCGACACGTCGAGACTCATCCACGTCCCCTCCGACGTGTCGATGTTCACGTCGTACTGCGGGCCGGGAGGATTGGAGACGTCCCACTTTTTCTCTTTCTTCTCCGGCTCGACCGCGGGCGCCACCGCATTGCTCGCCGGCGCGGCCGCAGCGGGTTGCGCGGGAGCGTCCTTCGACTGCGACTCTTTCTTCTGCAGCTCCTGCTGCACCGGACGCGGCTCCTGCTCGGCCTTCTCCGGATCTTTCGGCTCTGCTTTCTTGTCAGTCGGCGGCGGCGTCGGCGCGGGATTCGGGGTGGGAGGGGTTTGCGAGACGAGCGGCATCGCGAGGACGAATGCCGCCAGTGCAGCAACGAGCGTTCTCTTCATCCGCCAAGAATATGGCAGGCGCCGATCCGTCCCGAGTTCACGCGGTGTCAGCTCGATGATGAAGGAGCCGCGTGCTTGCCGAGCAGCATCGCGTCGCCGTAGCTGTAGAAGAGGTACTTTTCGCGGATCGCCTCCGCATACGCGTCACGAATGGTCTGCATCCCCGCGAACGCGGACACGAGCATCAGCAACGTCGACTCGGGGAGGTGAAAGTTGGTGAGCAGCCGGTCCACGGCCCGGAATTCGAAGCCGGGCGTGATGAAGATCGACGTCTCGCCATGTCCGGCGATGAAGCGCCCGCGCCCCGCGCGGATCGCGCTCTCGAGCGTGCGCACGGTCGTCGTCCCGACTGCAACGATCGCACGCTTCTCCTCGAGCGCGGCATTGAGCTGATCGGCCGCATCGGCAGTGATGTCGTAGCGCTCGGTGTCCATCCGGTGGTCTTCGATGTCGTCGACCTTCACCGGCTTGAACGTGCCGATGCCGACGTGCAGCGTGACCCGCACGATCGGATTTCCGCGCGACGCGATCTCGTCGAGGATCTGCTGCGTGAAATGCAAACCTGCCGTCGGCGCCGCAATCGCCCCGCGCGCCGACGCATACACGGTCTGATACGCCTCTTTGTCTTCCTCCCGCGCCTCCCCGCGAGCGATGTACGGCGGAAGCGGCGGCACGCCCAATCGCTCGATTTCGGCCATGTTTCCCCGAAATCGAATGACCACTGTCCCTTCTTCTTTCTCGACCACGGTCGCCGAGAGTTCATCCGAGAAAGTCACGACGTCACCCGGCTTGACTCGTTTCGCCGGACGGCACCACGTCTCCCACGTCACCGGATCGCGCTCGCGCGTGAGCAGAAACTCGATCGGATTCTGCATCTGCCCCTTCGGCCGCGCGAACAGCCGCGCAGGGATGACCCGCGTGTCATTGATCACCAGCACGTCGCGCTCCCCGAGGCGCGAGGCGAAGTTGGCAAAGGAGTCGTGCTCGAGCCGCGGCGCACCATCGGTGGGTGTGACAACGAGCATCCGCGACTTGCCCCGCTCGCGCGGCTCCTGTGCGATGAGCTCGTCCGGCAGGTGGTAGCTGAAATCGGTGCGCTTCATGTGACGGGTGCGAAGGATACGACGACGAGGGGCCTCCGGCGGCCGGGGCCGCGGGCCCCGGACCCCGCTTGCAGGCCAAGCCTCCGCGACACAGTCTGTGTTAGTT
>JALYOB010000409.1 GCA_030857085.1 Acidobacteriota bacterium
CCCCCCCGCTCTCCATGCCGGCGGCAAAGCCGCCGGCATCCCAAAGCTGTGGCTTTGCCGCCGCACTCCATACCTATAATCGCGTGCCATGAGAATTGTGGTGGTTGGGGCGGGTGGCGTGGGCGGGTATTTCGGCGGCCGTCTTGCCCACGCAGGCATCGACACCACCTTTCTCGTCCGCGGTGCCACGCTCGACGCCCTCAAAACCAAAGGCCTCCGCGTCGAAAGCATCCTCGGCGACTTCACCCTCGAACACGTCCACGCCACCGACGATCCCGCAAGCATCGGCCACGTCGACGCGATCCTTCTCGCCGTCAAAGCGTGGCAGGTTGCGGAAGTCGCGCAGAAACTCGGTCCGATGATCGGAGCCGACACGCTCGTCGTCCCGCTCGAGAACGGCATCGATGCACCCGACGTCCTCTCCAGCATCCACGGCCGCGAGCACGTTGCGGGCGGGTTGTGCGCGATCGTCAGCTTCATCGTCGCGCCGGGACATATTCGTCATGCTGCATACGAGCCGATGGTCATGTTCGGTGAGCTGGACAACCGACGCAGCGACCGCGTCGAAAATCTGCGCGCGGCCTTCGAGCGCGCGGGCGTGCATGCGGAAATCCCGCAGGACATCCATCGCTCGATGTGGACCAAGTTCCTCTTCATCGCAACGATGAGCGGCATCGGCGCATTGACGCGCGTCCCTGTCGGCGTGTGGCGCGCGACGCCGGAAGTGCGCGCGATCGCCGACGCCTCACTGCACGAAGTCGTCGCCCTCGCAACCGCGCGCGGTGTCGACCTCGGCATCGACGCAGTGCAGAAAACGTGGGAACGCTACGACGCGATGGCGCCGACCTCCACCGCCTCCATGCAGCGCGACATCATGGAAGGCAAGCCGTCGGAGCTCGATGCGCAGCTCGGCGCGATCGTCCGGCTCGCGCGCGAACACGGCGTCGCCGCGCCTGTCACAGAACTGCTGTATCACGCCCTCCTGCCGCAGGAACGCGTCGCGAGAGGGTTGTAAGATGCGAACCATGTCGCAGGCAGCCGCCGTCGAGCCGGATCATCCCGCGATCGCCGAGGCGAAGCGCGTGCTCGAAGTGGAAGCGGCGGCGATTCAGGGGCTGATTCCGCGGCTCGATCATCAATTCGTCGACGCAATCGAACTCATTGCCACCTGCACCGGGCGCGTGGTCACGATGGGCGTCGGCAAGTCGGGGATCATCTGCAAGAAGATCAGCGCGACGCTCGCGTCGACCGGCACGCCGTCCTTTTTCATGCATCCCACCGAGGCCATTCATGGGGATCTCGGGATGCTGGTGCGCGGCGACGTCGTGCTCGCGATCTCGAACTCCGGCGAGACCGAGGAGCTCGTGAGACTGCTGCCGAGCATTAAGCGCGTCGGCGCGGAGATCGTCGCCATCACCGGCAATCCGGCCTCGACGCTCGCGCGCGGAGCGGATCGGCATCTCAATGCATCGATCTCGAAAGAAGCGTGTCCGCTCGGCCTCGCACCGACGGCATCGACCACCGCGACGCTCGCGTTAGGCGACGCGCTGGCGATGGCGCTGCTCGTTCGGCGCGGGTTCAAGGAGGAAGACTTTGGCTTTCTGCATCCTGGCGGAAAGCTCGGCAAGCGCTTCCTGCGCGTGCACGAGCTGATGCATCGCGGCGACGACGTGCCGGTCGTGCGCGAGACGGCGATCATGCGCGAGGTGATTTACGAGATGTCGCGCAAAGGATTCGGCATCACGGCCGTCGTGCATGATGACGGCACGATGGCAGGCGTAGTCAGCGACGGCGATCTGCGCAGGCTCCTCGAACATGACGAGCAGGTGTTGCGCCGCACCGCCGCCGAGTCGATGAAGGCGAATCCGCTGACGATCGCAGGCAGCGAGCTCGCATCGGCCGCGCTGCAGATGATGGAAGAGCGCAAGATCACTTCCCTCTTCATCGTCGATGATGCGCGCCAGGTCGAAGGTATCATTCACATCCACGATCTCTGGGGGCTCGAGCTGTTTTGATGGATGACGAAAAAGTGGTGCTGCGATATCGCGACGGACGAACCGAGCGGGCGACGCTCGAGCCGATCGATCCGGCGCGCGAAGTGATCACCGTTCGCCGCGATGATGGCGAGGCGGAAGACGTGCCGTTCTCGCAACTGAAGGCGGTGTTCTTCCCCCGCTACACGGCCGAGGAGTCACTCGAGCCTGCCAGCGGCCTGCCGATCGCGGTCGAGTTCAACGACAGCGAAGTGATCCGCGGCATCGCCCAGTACAACCCCGAACGCAACGGCTTTTACCTCTTCCCCACCGACCGGAGCAAAAACGACCGGATCTTTGTTGTCAACTCCGCGATCGTTTCGATCGAAGTGGGATAGCGCGCGAGCGCGCGTTGTCGGTTCTCGGTTGTCCGTTCAGGGCGAAGCATCGCCCGGGCGACACATGACCCTGAACGGACAACGGACAACGGATCACTACGGAGGTACATCCATGAAACGCCTGACCATCCTCGCTGCACTCCTGTTCGCGCTCACCACACAAGCAGCCCCCATCGAGCTCGATCGTGCGGCGGCGGCGATGCAGAACATGGAGGCGACGTTCACGCATCGCTTCACGGCCAAAGGATTCAGGAACGCGCAGGTCGAGAGCGGGTCGGTGATCTTCGGCGCGCTGCCGGCGATGCGGTGGAGTTACACGTCGCCCGAGTCGAAGCTGTTCGTCTTCGACGGTTCGAACTCGTGGTTCTACGTTCCGTCCGATAAGCAGGTGACGGTCGGCCGCGTCACCGATCAGCGCAAGCGCGAGCTCCCCTTCCTCCTCCTCGGCGACCCGTCTGCGCGCGAGAAGTTCTTCAACGTGAAGCAGCAGACGCGCGGCGGATCGATCGTGACGACGCTCGAGCCGCGCGGCGGCGCGAGTGAAGTGCGCAGCGTCATCGTGACCATCACACCCGCGACGCACCTCATCTCCCGCATCGAATACACCGACCGCTCCGGCAATCGCACGAGCTTCGACTTCTCGGGATATCATCGCCGCGCCGCGACGGCCGAGACGTTCCGTTTCGCGCCGCCGGCGGGAGTGCAGGTGATTCGCGCGGACTGACGTCCGCGCGGGCGTTGGGCGTTGGGCGTTCGGCGTTTGGGGTTACCCGGCTGACGGCACCGTCCAGGCGAATCACCCCGAACGCCCAGAGCCCAACGCCGAACGCCGAGGTTTTCATGGCCACTGAATTCTCCTTCGACATCGTCTCCAAGACCGACATGCAGGAAGTTGCGAATGCTGTGCAGCAGGCGCAGAAGGAGCTCGCGCAGCGGTTCGACTTCAAAGGGAGCAAGAGCTCGATCGAGTTCTCGAACGAGGAGCTCGTGCTCGTCAGCGACGACGAGGGGAAGCTCGTCAGCGTGAAGGACATCGTCGAGTCGAAGCTCGTCAAGCGCAAGGTCTCGCTCAAGGCTCTCGACTACGGCAAGATCGAGGCGGCGGCGAGCGGAACGGTGCGGCAGCGCGCGAAGATCGTGCAGGGCATCGAGACCGAGAAGGCGAAGGCGATCGTCAAGACGATCAAAGACGCGAAGGTCAAAGTGCAGGCTTCGATTCAGTCCGATCAGGTGCGCGTCGTGGGCCGCAGCAAAGACGATCTGCAGCGCGCGATGACGCTCGTGCGCGAGGCCGATTACGGCATTCCTCTCCAGTTCACCAACTACCGTGGTTGAGCTATCCTTCGACCCGTGACGCTTCCTCGCACTGACCATGGACAGACGGCGTACGCCGAACGTGTCCTCGACCTCGTCGCTCCGAAACTGGAGCTGGTCGAAGAGGAACTGCGCCGCAATTTCCGCTCGAAAATCTCCACTATCCAGGACGTCGGTGAGCACATCCTCGGCGGCGGCGGAAAGCGTCTGCGCCCTGCCCTGCTCCTTCTCGTCGCGCGCATGCTGCGCTACGACGGCTATCGCGACGTGATCTACGCGGCGGTGGTGGAGTTCATCCACACCGCGACGCTCGTGCACGACGACATCATCGACGAGGCGGACGTTCGCCGCGGACGGACGTCGGTGAACTTCGGCTGGGGCAACAACCTGACCGTGCTCGTGGGCGACTACATCTTCATGCACTCGATGCACATGGCGCTGCAGGAAGGCAATCTCGAAGTGCTGCGCCTTCTCTCCGACGCCACGATCAAGATGATCGAAGGGGAAATCCTCGGCACCGAGCAGAACGGCCGCGCCGATCTCACGGTCGAGGATTACTTCGAGATCGTCTCGCGCAAAACCGCGGCTCTGTTCGGCGCGACCTGCCGCATTCCGGCGCTGCTGGTCGACATCCCCGAATCCCACGCCGCTGCGCTCTTCAACTACGGCTACAACCTCGGCGTCTGCTTTCAGCTGATCGACGACCTGCTCGACTTTACTTCGACCACCGAAGTGTTAGGCAAGCCGGCGCTGTCGGATCTGAAGGAAGGCAAGACCACGCTGCCGCTGATCCTGGCGATGCCGCGCGCCACGCCGCGCGAACGCGAACTGATCTCACGCGTCGCCTCGCTGCATTCGTTCGAAGGCACCGACCCCGCCGAGATCATCGCCATCGCCCAGCGCTACGGCACGATCGACGAAACGCGGGAAATCGCCCGCGACTACGCAACCCGCGCCCGGCTCGCGCTGGAGCCGTTCCCGGCGTCACCCGCGCGCGAAGCGCTGGAG
>JALYOB010000823.1 GCA_030857085.1 Acidobacteriota bacterium
GGCTTGGCCTGTCAGCGGGTTCCGGGGCCCGCGGCCCCGGCCGCCGGAGGCCTCCCGGTCATTCGAGGAACGCTCCGCGAACTCGTCCGGGATGACTCTCACCGAAAACGCTGTTCTAATCCGCCGACACCACCATGCTTTGTCAGACCTGTAGCGCGTACAACGACGACGAGCGCGAATACTGTTTTCGCTGCCAGAACAAACTGCTCGTACTCTCCGGCGTCTCCTCCTTCGAAGAAGACGAGATCGAAGACTACGAGGAAGAGGAAGATCTCTCACTCGATGAGCATCTGCTCGAGCGCGTCTCCGCGCTCGAAGAGATCGTCAAGCGCTCCGCCGAAACGATCCGCTCGCTCGTCGATGCCGTGCAGAAGCACGAGCGCGCGATCTTCATCAATCAGACCGGCCTCCTCTCCGTCAAAGAAATCCTCGAAAAGAAGAACGTCCTCACCTCCGACGAGATCGTCGAGCTGTGGGAATCGAAGATGGGCGAGCAGATGCTCGCTCTCGAAAAGAAACAGCGTTTCGTCGAGCGCAAAGACCGCATGGTCTCGCTGTTCCGCGGCGAAAAACGCGAGCGCTTTCTGCTGCTCGTTGCGGATTCCGAAGCGGCGTTCGACGGCTTCGATCCCGAGCGCGGCATCAAGCATCTCGAAGAAGCCTTCCGCCTCGATCGTGACAACTACGAGCTCTCGTTCTTCCTCGGCGAGATGTTCTTCAACGACGGCAATCTCGATCGCGCGAAGGCGTATCTCGAGCGCACCATCGAAGTGCAGCCCGATCACTTCGACGCCGCCGTTTTCTACGGCGTCCTGCTGCACGAACGTCAGGATCTGAAAGGCGCCGAGCGCTGGCTTCGCCGCGCGATTCAGATCTCCCAGGAGTCGTTCCTTCCGTACTTTTCCTTGGGCGCGATTTACGCGCGCAAAGGAAAGCTGCTGCGCGCACAGAAGTTCCTCGAGAAAGCGATTCAGCTCGAGGCGATCCCGCAGGCGTACTTTCTCCTCGGCACGATCTTTTACGAAAAAGGTCAGCTCGAGCGCGCGATCCGCTCGTTCCAGGCCGCGCTGAAACTCGATCCCGATTACGAAGAGGCGATCTACCACCTCGGCCTCTGCTATCTCGATCGCAACTGGAGCCGCAAGGCGATCGAGTGCTTTCAGGAAGCGCTCGAGCTCAATCCGAACAAGATGGAGTACCAGCAGGCGGTCAAGATTTACGAAGGCATCTCCGGCCACGTGCCGGTCGAAGGTGCGGCCGCGCAGGTCGTGAGCCAGGCTGACTCGCTGGCGAGCGAAGGCAAGTACTCCGAGGCGCTGGATCAGTACCGGAGCGCTGCGGAGGCGGAGCCGGACAACGTGAACATCCTCCTGCCGTACGCGCTGCTTTGCTCGCATCTCGATCTGAACGGAGAAGCGATCGCGGTTGCGCGTCGCGTGCTGAAACATCGTCCTGCGGAAGTCGTCGCCGCGGCCGCGTACACGACGCTCGTCGAGGCGCTGCGTGCGGAAGGCAACTTCAAGGAAGCGAACCGCGCGCTCGAAGACATGCTGCGCGACTACACCTCGAATTACGCGAAGTCGATTGCGTACTTTGAGAAGGCGTACACGCTCGCAGACATGGAAGAGAACCTCGACGAGGCTCTCGAAAGCGCGCAGCTCGCATTGCGCTACTCGCCGAAAGAACTGAAGCAGTTCCCGCTCGCCGCGTTGGGCTGGGTCTACTTCAAGCGTCGCGAGTTCAAGAACGCGGTCGATTTCTTGACCAAATCCGCCGACCTCGGACCGACTGCCACGAACCTCATGCACCTCGGCATGGCGCTACTGGAAAGCGGCGAAAAGGATCGCGCACGCCAGGTCTTCCGCCGCGCGAAGAGCTTCAAGATCAAGGGTGCCGGGTTGGAGGAGAAGATCCTCGAACAGGTGCGCACCGCGACGAAGCTCATCGACCGCCTGCACCAGCGGCGTAGAAAAGTAGCCAAGAGCTGATGTGGAGTGGGGGGG
>JALYOB010000410.1 GCA_030857085.1 Acidobacteriota bacterium
GCTTTGCCGCCGGCGTTCAGAGCGGCGGCTTTGCCGCCGCACTCCACGGTTTTACTTCCACCTGGTTGTCGTAGAACGTGGCGCCGCCGCCGATGTCGGTGACGGCTTGGGAGGTCGTGTGATTCGCATTCGTCCGGTCGCTCGTCAGTTTCGGCCACCACACCGAGGGCGCGGCGACCACTCCCGGGCGGACGCGATCGGTGATCACCGCCTCGGCGCCGAACGCGCCGCGATCGTTGTAGATCGTGACCTGCGCGCCTTCCGTGATGCCGCGGCTGCTCGCGTCGTCCGCGTGAATCTCGAGCGTCGGCTTGCCTGCCGCGCGGCGCAGCGAGGCGACGTTCACGAACGTCGAGTTCAGGAACGAGTGTGCGGGAGGGGAGATCAGCGCGAGCGGATAGCGGCGCACGAGCTCCGGATCGCGTTCTTCCGATTCGTAGGGCGGGACGTATTCGGGCAAACGATCGAGACGATGCTCGGCCGCGCGTGCGGAGTCGATGTCGATTTTGCCGCTCGGCGTGGGCACGCGTGAGCCGCGCGCGAACGGACGATGCGGCGAGGCGATGTCGAGACGGATCGAGCTCTGCTCGCGCAGCTCTTCGAACGTGAACGGCATGTTCCGCAGAATGCCGCACATCATCTCTTCGTCCGACTCGCGGAGGCATGGCTCTTCGAGCTTCATGGCCGCGGCGATGCGGCGGAAGATCTCCGTGTTCGGCAGCGCTTCGCCCAGCGGCTCGATCGCGCGGGCGTTGTACATGACGAACGTATGGCCGTATGCGCGATGCACGTCCTCATGCTCGAGCTGCGTCGTCGCGGGAAGCAGCACATCCGCATAGTCGGCGGTGTCGGTCTGGAAGTGCTCGAGCACGACCGTGAACAGATCCTCACGGCGCAAACCGGTCAGCACATTTTCGCGATCGGGTGCGACCGCGGCGGGGTTGGAGTTGTAGACGACGATCGCCTTCACCGGCGGATCGTCGACGCGCGTCAGTGCCTGTCCGAGCTGCGACATGTTGATCGTGCGCGTGCCGGCGGGACTCAGATCCTTGCGCGCCAGCGAGGCGTAATCGAGGTTCGCGAACGTGCCCGACGTCGAGAGCATCGCGCCGCCGCCTGCGTCGTCCCACGCGCCGGTGATTGCGGGCAGCAGCGAGATCGCACGCACGGCAGAGCCGCCGCCGGCGTGACGCTGCAGGCCGTAGTTCATGCGGATGAAGGTCGGGCGCGTGGTGCCGTACCGCGTCGCGAGCGACTCGATCGTCTCGACCGGAATGCGGCAGATCTGCGCGACACGCTCCGGTGCGTAGTCGTTCATCACCCGCTCGCGCAGACCTTCCCACCCGTTCGTCATCTGTTCGAGATAGGCGAGGTCGGCGAGGTTGTCGCGGAAGAGCACGTGCATCATCGACAGCGCGAGCGCGGCGTCGGTGCCCGGGCGGATGGCGATGTGTTCATCACACGCAACGGCGGTACGCGTGCGCAATGGGTCGATGCAGATGGTCGTCGCGCCGTTTGCTTTTGCTTTGCGGATGAACGGCCAGAGGTGCGGATTGGACGTGAGCGTGTTCGTGCCCCACAGCACGATCAGCTTCGCGCTGACGACGTCTTCCGGATCGGGCGCCATCCGCGTTCCATACGTCACATTCAGCGCCTCGGAACCGGCGCTCGCGCAGATCGTCCGGTCGAGCAGCGACGCGCCGATCGTGTGAAAGAAGCGGCGGTCCATCGACTCGCCCTGCAGCAATCCCATCGTGCCGGCGTAGGAGTACGGAAGAATCGCCTGCGGTCCGTCTGCATCGATGACGCCCTGCAAGCGCCACGCGATGAGGCCGATCGCTTCCTCCCACGTCGCCCGCCGAAACTTCCCTTCGCCCTTCGCGCCGACGCGAATCTGCGGATGGAGCAGCCGCCCGTCGTGATACGTCCGCTCGAGATACTTCGAAACTTTCGTACAGAGAAATCCCTGCGTGACGGGATGATCGGGATTCCCCCCCATCCGCACCGCCCGGCCGTTCTCGACCGTGACGAGCATCGAGCAGGTGTCGGGGCAGTCGTGCGGACAGACCGCTTTGACGACACGCGCTTCGCGCGCCTCGTCCGCGAATTGAGAATTGGGAATTGGGAATTGAGAACTCATGTCACGCCGTCGCTTTCTTTCTCAATTCACAATTCTCAATTCTCAATTCCGCGTCAGCGGTTATGTGCGCTCGAGCACCATCGCCACCCCGATCCCTCCCGCCGCACAGACGGTCACCAATCCGTACTGCTGTCCTGTGCGCTGCAGTTCGTTGCAGACGGTGGTCACGATGCGGGCGCCGGTGGCGCCGAAGGGGTGGCCTAACGCGATCGAGCCGCCGGTGAGGTTGATCTTTTCGGGGTCGATGTCGCCGACCGGCTCGCTGCGCCCGAGGCGTTCCTGGGCGATTTTCTTCGAGCCGATCCATTGAATGTTCGAGAGCACCTGCGCGGCGAACGCCTCGTGCATCTCGATCACGCCGATTTCTTCGAGCTTCAGTTTCGCCCGTTCGAGCGCGATCGGCAGCGCGAACACAGGACCTTGCAGCAACTGATCGAACGGATCGGTCGCGGCGTAGGCGTAGCTGCGCAGAAAGCCGATGGGCGTGATGCCGAGCGCTTTCGCTTTTTCTTCCGACATCAGCAGCACTGCGGCCGCCCCGTCGGTGAGCGGCGACGCATTCCCCGCCGTGATCGTGCCGTACTTGCGATCGAAGACAGGGCGCAGTTTGGCCATCGCGTCGAGCGTCGAATCGCCGCGAATGAGATTGTCGGCATCCACCACGTTGTCGAACGACGGCGGCACGACGACCGGCATCACTTCGTCTTTGAAGCGGCCATTCGTAGTCGCCTCGGCGGCGCGATGGTGGCTCTGCAATGCGAACTTGTCCTGCGCCTCGCGCGTGATGCCGTTCGCCTTCGCCATCTTCTCCGCCGACTCGCCCATGGTGAGGCCGGTGGTCGACTCCGCGATGGCCGGCGCGTCGGGGGCGAGGTCTTTCGGACGGATTTTCGAGAACGCGCCGAGCTTGCCGCCTAACGACTTCTGTTTCGATGCAGAGACCAGCGCGTCGGCGAATTTCTTAGAGAAGAGAATGGGGACGTCGGACAGCGACTCCGATCCGCCCGCGATCACCGTGTCGGCGTACCCGCGCGCGATCATGTCTGAGGCGGCGGTGATCGCCTGATTCGACGACGCACACGCTTTGCTGACGGTGAAGCCGGGGATCTTGCGCGGCAGTCCGGTGCCCAGCACGATTTCGCGGGCGATGTTCGGCGCCTTGACCGAAGGGATGACGTTGCCGAAGACGACCTCCTGCACCTCACTCGGATCGATGCCCGACCGCTGGACGAGCTCCGCCACTACGAGCTTGCCGAGGTCGAGCGCGGAGAGGTGGGCGTAATGCGTGCCCGACTTCGCGAAAGGAGTCCGAAGGCCGCGAACGATCGCCACGCGGGGTGTGTATTGCCACGTCATGGAGGGAGCATATCAGGAGGGTTGTCGGTTCTCAGTTGTCGGTTGTCGGTGCTCCGCTTCTGCCGACAACCGATCACCGACAACCGACAACTTCCTCGCATAGACTCCCCCCATGCAAACCAACCCCCTTCGTGAGGGTCTCGATCAGGAACGGGTGCCGGAGGCGTCGTGCCTCGTGATTTTTGGCGCGTCGGGAGATCTCACGCAGCGCAAGCTCATTCCGGGGCTTTACTCACTCGCACATGACGGGCTGCTGCCGCCGGGACAAACGATCGTCGGCGTGGCGCGCGCGGAAATGTCGGACGATCAGTTTCGTGCGTTGATGCGGGAGGCGTGCGACAAGCACGCGCGCACGCGTCCCGTCGATGACGAAGTGTGGGAGAGCTTCGCGCGCGGCCTGTTTTACGTGCAGGGCGAGTTCACCGACGAGAAGGCGTACGAGCGGCTGAAAAAGCGACTCGAGGAATTCGACTCCTCGCGCGGTACCGGCGGCCGCCGCCTCTACTACCTCGCCGTCCCGCCCCAGTTCTTCGGCGACATCGCGACGTCTCTGGGCAAACAGGGCATGGTCACCGATCCCGAGCAGGGCGGTCCGTACACACGCGTGATCATCGAAAAGCCGTTCGGACGCGATCTCGAGACCGCGCACGAGCTGAATCAGATCGCCGTCCAGACCTTCCGCGAGCGGCAGGTCTTCCGCATCGATCACTACCTCGGCAAGGAGACCGTGCAGAACCTGCTCGTGCTGCGATTCGCGAACGGCATCTTCGAGCCGTTCTGGAATCGTCAATACATTGACCATGTGCAGCTCACCGTCGCCGAGTCGATCGGCGTTGAGAAGCGCGGCAACTACTTCGAGTCCGCCGGCATCACGCGCGACATCATCCAGAACCACATGCTGCAGCTGATTTCTCTCGTGGCGATGGAGCCGCCGGTCGCGTTCGAGGCGGACGCGGTGCGCGATGAGAAAGTGAAAGTGCTGCGCGCGCTGCATCCGATCGAGTCGGCCGTGCGCGGGCAGTACACGAAAGGCTCGGTGTTGGGCGAGGCGGTGCCCGGCTATCGCGAGGAAGAGAACGTCAATCCGGAGTCGAACGTCGAGACGTACGCCGCGATCAAGCTCTTCATCGACAACTGGCGCTGGGCGGACGTGCCGTTTTACGTTCGCGCGGGGAAGCGGTTGCCG
>JALYOB010000064.1 GCA_030857085.1 Acidobacteriota bacterium
AGCCAAAGCGGCCACTCGCGTCGCCGCACACCAAACCGGATACAGTCGCTCGCATGGCCTTACTCCTCGCCGCCGCCTTCATCGCGCTCGTCGGGATCATCGTGCTCGTCCAGCGGCGCCAGCTCGCGCAGATGCAGGCGCTCCTCCTCGGCGGCTCGATCTTTCCCGGCTGCGTCGTCGCGGAAGCGGTCTTCCTGCTGCTTGTTGCCGCATTGTTTGCAGTCGCGCACTTCACCGGGCTCGTATCCTATTGACATGCGCAAAGCCCTCGCCGCCGCCGCGCTCGCGTTTTCGTTCCATGCTTCCGCCGGCGTGGTCTACGACTTCCGCACCACCGTCGAAAGCGAACGCTTCTCGGAGAACGCATCAGGCAGGGTGTGGGTCGAAGGCGACAGCTATCGTGCGGAAGTGACCCGCGCGGACGGCAAGCGCCTCGCCGTCATCTCGCGCGACGCCGATCGAACGGCCACGATTCTCGATCTGCAGAGCCACACCGCAAAGCCTCGCGTGCGCGTCTCAGGGCCGGTGCTCTCGTCTTCCATCTTTCACTTTCCGATCGGCCGCGCGAGCGTCTTCGGCATCCCCATCGTCACCTACCGCCGCGACGGAAGAACGACCATCGCGCGCGAGCGTGCAGTGGTGCATGTGATCGAAGCGCGCTTCGCCGTCGTCAGCGATCGCGGCCAGGTCGGCGGCACCTACAACGTCATCGCCCGCATCGCCACCTCGGAAAACCTGCCGTCGTTGCCCATGAAAACGCCCATCCGCACCGGCTACGCAAGCGTCGACGAGCAACTCGCAAAAGCCGCGGACAACCTGCGCGGAATGGTGCTGCGTCACGAACTCGAAATCCGCCGCGCCCTCGACGGCGGCCCGACACAGATCGAACGCACGACCACGGTGGTGACGAAGCTGCAGCGCGCGGAGATTCCGGCGACGCAGTTTGCGGTGACGGTGACGCCGGTGGCGCAGTGATGGAGCGAATTGAAAATTGAAAATTGAAAATTGAAAACGAAGGCTGCGTCGGTGCGTGGCCGATTTTTCAATTTTCAATTTTCAATTTTCAATTCAGCAACCTCAGTCCACCCACCGCGCAATGAACAAATTCGTCTCCCGCCCTTCCGGGTTCGCGCGATTCGAGCCCCACACCAGCCACTGTCCGTCGGGGCTGAACATCGGGAAGCCGTCGAATGCGGGGGCGGTCGTGACGCGTTCCGCTTCGCCGCTGCCGTCTTTGGCGATCATGAAGATGTCGAACTCGCGGCCGCGCGGATCGAGCATGTTCGAGGCGAAGATGATGCGCTTGCCGTCGGGGGTGAAGAACGGGCAGAAGTTCGCCGCGCCGTTCTTCGTGAGCTGCTTCGCGTTCGTGCCGTCTGCGTTGGCGACGTAGAGCTCCATCTTCGACGGCCGCACGAATCCCTCTTTGAGCAGCGAGCGATATTCGTCGAACGCCGCCCCTTCGAAGCGCGACGCGCGCCAGACGATCTGCGTGCAGTCGGCATTGAAGAATGCGCCGCCGTCGTAGCCGGGCGTCGACGTAATGCGCTGCACGTCACCGCCGTTCTCGTTCATGACATACAGATCGAGATCGCCGTCGCGGACGGAGGTGAAGATGATCTTGCCGCCCTTGCCGCACCACGTTCCTTCCGCGTCGTAGCCGGGCGTCGACGTGATGCGTTTCTTCTCCGAACCATCCGGTTTCGCGACGTAGATGTCGTACGACGGGAACACGCCCCAGATGTAACCCTTGCTGCGATCGGGCGGCGGCGGGCACTCCGGCTGCTCGGCTTCGGTCGACGCATAGAGAATGCGATCGCCCGCGGGATAGGCGAAGTAGCCGCAGGTCGTGCGCCCTTTGCCGCTGGAAACGAGCTTCGTCTCGCCCGTCGTGAGATCGAGGATGTACTGCTGATCGCAGCCGCCACGCTCCGGCGTCGACTGGTAGATCAGCTTCTTGCCATCGGGACTGAAGTAGGCCTCCGCGTTTTCGCCGCCGAACGTGAGCTGGCGAACGTCGCGCAGATGACGCTCACCGTCGAACGTTTTCTCGAACGGCTTGCCCGCTTTGATCTGCATCGACGCAGCGGCCGCGCCGTGGCCCTGCGACGGCGAGCCTCGCTGCGCACGTGAGCCGAGGGTTGCGCGGAGCGTCACCCGCTCGTTGTTGCGCAGCACGATCACGTCGACGGTCTCGCCGGGCTTGTGATCCTGCAGCGCGAACGTCATGTCCATCAGGTTCTCGATGCGCGTGCCGGCGAGTCCGACGATGACGTCGCCTTTGCGAATGCCTGCTTTTTCGGCGGGACTGCCGGCGCTCACGTCCGCGAGCTTCACGCCGCCGCTGCTCGACTCCATCGCGCTGTAATCGGGCACCGTGCCGAGGTAGGCGCCGTAGCCGCGGCTGTCGCCTTCCATTGCGGGTGCGGTCGAGGCGCGCACGTAATGCGGCGTCACTGCGCCGCGCGCGAGTTCCGCGGCTACACGTGAAGTGAGCTCGGACACGCGCGCCGCACCTGCGAAGTTGATGAAGTCCGCATCATCGTCCGGCGTGTGATAGCGCTCGTGCGTGCCGGTGAAGAAATGCAGCACCGGGATTTCGCGCGCATAGAACGCGGTCTGGTCGGACGGCCCGTAGCCGCTGCCGCTCGCGGCGACGTGCAATTGCAGTTCGTTTCCGATGCGTTCGAGCAGCGGTTTCCACTCGGTCGCGGTCTCGCTTCCGAGCGCGGCGAGCTTGTCGTCCTGCAGCGCCCCGACCATGTCGAGGTTGATCATGGCGACGATCTTCTCGAGCGGCACCGGCGGATGCTCCACCAGGTAACTCGACCCGCCCAGCCCCACCTCCTCGGCCGCAAAGAACGTCAGGAGAATGCCGCGGCGATCTTTCGCATCGCTGAGCAGATCATGCAGACGGCGCGCGGCCGCAAGCACGGCCGCGGTGCCGGAGGCGTTGTCGTCCGCGCCATTGTGAATCGCGCGGTCGTTCGGACGCATCGAGCCCGAGCCGCCGTATCCGAGGTGATCGTAGTGCGCGCCGATGACGACGAATTCGTCCGCGAGTCGGCCGCGGCCCCGAATGAGACCGGCGACGTTCTGCGCGTTCGCGAATGACGCCGCGATGTCGACGTTGCCGCTGATCGTCATGTCGAGCACGCGCGAGCGAGGACGCAGATCGGCGTCGATGTCTTTCTGGAACTGCGCGAGGTCGAGCCACTTCTGCACGACGGACGTTTTGACCTGCAGCACCGGAATCCCGGCCGCGCTTTCCGGACCGTCATTGACGAGCGCGGGCAGCTTGTCTTTCGGCTCGTCCTGCATCGGTCCGGTGACGAAGATGACCGCAACCGCGCCCGCCTCGCGCGCCTTCATCACTTTGTAGCGCGCGGCCGACCAGCGGCTCGGACGGCGTCCATCGAAGCGCGAGTTTTCATCACGCTCCTGCGGCTCGTATCGCAGCATCAATGCGACTTTGCCTTTGAGATCGATCCCTTCCAGCTCGCGGTAATTCAGCGGCGGCGCATCGATGCCGTAACCGACGAACGCAATCGGTCCGGAGAACGAGCCGGGACTGGAGAATGCGAGCGGCGTCCAGTCCTCACGCGCAACGCCGCGCAGTTCGTTCTTCCCGCCTAATGCGACGCCGGTCTTGACCGGAAACGTCTGCCGGTACGAACTGCCGAACGCCGGCCACACACCCGCCGCGCGTAATTCGCGCTCGAGATAATCCGCCGATTTCGCGAGCCCCTGCGTGCCGATGCCGCGACCCTGCATGGAGTCGGCGGAAAGGGTGCGGATGTGCTTTTCGATCTGGGTTGTCCGTTGTCCGTTATCCGTTTGTTGTGCGGATAACGGACAACTGAGAACGGACAACGCGAGCGCAGCGAGCCACCTACCAGCCGAGAACATAAGAGAAGATGAGTGGCGCGACGATTGATGCATCGGACTCGATCACGTGGCTGGGTGTGTTCACGGCGAGCTTGCCCCAGGTGATCTTCTCGTTCGGCACCGCACCGGAGTACGAGCCGTAGCTCGTGGTCGAGTCGCTGATCTGGCAGAAGTAGCCCCACAGCGGCACGTTCGTGCGCTGCAGGTCCTGATGCAGCATCGGCACGACGCAGATCGGAAAGTCGCCGGCGATGCCGCCGCCGATCTGGAAGAAGCCGATCGTGCAGTGCTCGTTCGCGGTCTGCGTGTAGTACTCCGCGAGCTCGATCATGTACTCGATGCCGGTGCGCACGGTGTGGACGTTCTTCACGTCGCCGGAGATGCAGTGGCCCGCGTACATGTTGCCGAGGGTCGAGTCTTCCCATCCGGGGACGAACATGGGGAGGTTCTTCTCCGCCGCGGCGATCATCCAGGAGTTCTTCGGATCGATCTGATAGAACTCTTCGATCGAGCCGTCGCGCAGGATCTCGTACATGAATTCGTGCGGGAAAAGGCGCTTGCCCGCCTGGTCTTTTTCCATCCAGTGCCGCAGCACCGCGCTCTCGATCCGCCGCATCGCCTCTGCTTCAGGGATGCAGGTGTCGGTGACGCGATTCATGTGTTTGTCGAGCAGCAGCTTCTCGTCTTCTGCAGACAAGTAGCGGTAGTGCGGCACGCGCTCGTAGTGATCGTGCGCGACGAGGTTGAAGATGTCTTCCTCGAGATTCGCCCCCGTGCAGCTGATCGCCTGCACTTTGCCCTGACGAATCATTTCCGCGAGAGACAGCCCGAGCTCGGCCGTCGACATCGCCCCCGCAAGCGTGACGAGCATCTGCCCGCCATTCGCGAGATGTTTGTTGTAGTCCTGCGCCGCTGCCTTCAAAGCAGCAGCATTGAAGTGGCGGTAGTGGTGGTCGATGAAGTCGGTAATTGCACCCATTTTGTGTGGCCTCCGTAGGGAGGGCGCATCGTAGCAGTTGTCGGTTCTCGGTTGTCGGTTGTGCCGTTATCCGTTGTCCGTTCGGGGTGGTGTGCCGCTCGGGCGACAACTCACCCTCAACGGAGAACGGACGACGGAGAACGCACTTGCGCGCCAAGGCGCGCAAGTGCTAAATTTCCAACACATGCTGAAAATTCAACACCTGAGCCGCCGCGAGCGGGAAATCATGGACATCATCTTTGCGCGCGGACGCGCGACGGCGACGGAGGTGCTCGACGCGATGGTCGCGCCGCCGAGCTATTCGGCCGTCCGGGCGACGCTGCGGGTGCTCGAGCAGAAAGGGCACCTCAAACATCAACATGACGGCGCCCGTTACGTATACCTCCCTACGAGCAGCCGCGAGAAGGTACGCCTCTCCGCGCTCGATCAGCTGCTGACGACGTTCTTCGATGGCTCGGCCGCGAACGTCGTGGCGACGCTGATCGAGCGGCAGAAGGGGAAGCTGTCGGATGAGGAACTGGACCGCCTCGAAGAGCTGATCGCCGAGGCGCGGAAGGAAGGACGCTGAGATGGCTACGATGTTCGAACTTGCCGCGCGGTTGCAGGCGGCGCACGCCGCGGAAACGCTGCTCCTCATCGTCGCGAAAGCGACGCTCATTCTGCTGATCGGACGTCTGCTCCTCGCCGTGCTGCCGCGCGCCTCGGCCGCCACGCGGCACGCCATCGCGACTGCCACGCTCGTCGCCGTGGCCGCGCTGCCGCTGGTCAGCATGATCGCTCCGGCGTGGAACCTCGCGGTATTGCGCGCACCCGAAGTTGCGCCGCAGAGCGAGCCCTCGCATGCCGATCTGCAGGAATCGGCACCGTCGGACCGCGTGGCCGTAGCAGTGGCGAAAGCGATCGCGCCGGCACCAGTGACGGCGATGCAGCACGCGACGAACGTCGTGCGCACGACCTGGAAAGGGATCATCGTCCTGACGATCGCGACGATCGCGTTCCTCCTCTTCGCGCAGCTCCTCGCGGGCGTGATCGGAGTCTGGTTCGTCGCGCGCCGCGCAACCGAGCTCGATTCCGACGAAGCGCTTCTCGCGCTCGACGACGCACGCGATCAACTCGCGCTCGACATCGACGTCCGCCTCCTCCGCTCGTCGCGCATCTCCGTGCCCTTGGTCTGGGGCGTGTTCCGCCCCGTGCTGCTGCTGCCGATGGATGCGGTCTCCTGGTCCGCCGAGCGGCTGCGCGTCGTGGCACTGCACGAGCTCGCGCACCTCAAGCGCGTGGACGGCGTTTCGCTGATCGCCACCCGCATCGCCGTCGCGCTGTTCTGGTTCCATCCCCTCGCCTGGTCGCTCGAACGCGCCGGCCGCAGCGAATGCGAGCGCGCCTGCGATGACCTCGTGCTCGCCGGCGGCACGAAGCCTTCCGAATACGCGGATCACATTCTCGCCATCGCACGGTCGATGCGCGGCTTCGATCCGTTCCGCTCCGTCACGCTCGCGATGTCGCGCAAGTCGCAACTCGAAGGGCGCCTCCTCTCGATTCTGCAGCCGGGCAATGCACGCCGCGTCTTCAGCGGACGCGCGGTCGCTCTCGCCTGCGTCGTCGCGATCTGCGCCATCGCGCCGATCGCCGCCATGCGCCTCATCGCGCAGCCGGCCAAACCGCAGCCGGTGAAAGCGAGCGGCTCGACGATCACGGTGAAGCCGCAGGTCGACACGCTCGAGGATTTCTTCGCCGAAAAGCTGAGCGGCTACGACACCGCGCATACGGGCAAGGAGTTGTACGACCGGGCGTATGACGCCTATCACGACGATCATTACGCCGAAGCCGCAGCCGCGTTCCTGCAGGCGGCCGAGCGCGGACACGATCCGGCCACCTCGCTTTACAACGCTGCCTGTTCGTATGCGCTCAATGGCGACGCAGCGCGCGCGGTGAGCACGCTCTCGCAGGCGTTCCAATCGGGCTGGGATGATTTCGAAAAGGTGGCCGAGGATTCGGATTTCGACGCGATCCGCAAGGATGCCGGATTCCAGCAACTCCTCGCGCATTACGGCACCGACGCCGCCACCCGCCGCGACACGCTGGCCCTCGAGCATTACCGCGCATTGCGCGAAACGGCCGGCCCAGGCCGCGCCGGTGAGGAGTGGTTCGACGCCGGCAATGATCTTCTGAGCCTGCGCCATCTCGACGAAGCCATTGACGCGTATCAGCACGCAATCGCGGCCAATGAAAGGACGCTCGCCGCGATTTACAACATCGCCTGCGCGTATTCACGCAAGGGCGATGCGGCGAACGGGATGGCGTGGCTGGACAAGGCGCTGGAAGCAGGGTTCGGCGACGCGGAAAAGCTGCAATCGGATCCCGATCTGGCCTTCCTCCGCACGCTCCCCACGTTCCGCGCAGCCGTGCAGAAGGCTTCAGACCTGGAACTGCACACGTACAGTAATCACCCGCTCTGGCCCCGCTGGCCGGAAACGGCCGCGCATCACAAGGCGATGACGGCGAAATATCCCCAATCGGGCCGCGCCTGGTTCAATTACGGCTATTCAGCGATCAAAATCCGCGATTTCGCCGCCGCACACGATGCGTTCCGCCACGCAACCGCACTGCAACATCGCGTCGGCACGTCGAGCTACAACGTGGCCTGTACGTACGCGCTCGAGGGAAATCGCGACGCAGCGTTCGAATGGCTCGCCAAAGCGAAGGCAGCGGGCTTCGACCTGACCGACGCCTCCGACGACGAAGATCTCGAATCCCTGCGCTCGGACGCCCGGTGGTCGCGGGTGCTTGCGGGCGACTAGAGAGAGGACGGGAGCCGCCTCCGGCGGGGGCCGCCACGGGCGGCCGCGCTGGTTGGCCAAGCCTGTACTCGCGCTGTACTCGATGGCCGCCGTCACTGAGTACAGCGCGAGTAACGGCTTGGCCAACCAGCGCGGCCGGCCGTGCCGGCCCCCGCCGGAGGCGGCTCTCGTCGTCCCCTCGTCCGCCCCCGATCACGCGCAATCACCGCAACATCCCGTGGCGCAGGATGCGGGAGATCTCGTGGACAGCGGCGTCGGTTTCCTTGCCGAAATGATCCTTCACGCCGAACAGCACCTCGACCGTGAAGTAGTTATAGAAAATGCGGGTGGCGAGCATCACCGCGGAGACGGGCGAGAGACCGTCCGCGAGTTTGCGTTGCAGTTCGTGCTCCATGCCCGAGGCCTTCATGAAGGCGCCGAAGCGTTCCGCCATGTTCTCGTAAAACTTGCGAATGTGCGTGCCGTCGAATTCCACCACGTCGACGTAAATGAGGAGCGCGTATTCGCGATAGTCGCGCATCACCTCGCGCACCGCCTGCCCGATCAGCTCCAGATTTTCGGGAAACGAGCCGCTGGCGAGCGCGCGATTGAACGGAAACTCCGGCTGCGACATCACCTGAAAATAGCGGTCGAGGAGCGCGCGGAAAATCGTCTCCTTGTCCGGAAAGTGGTGATACACGTTCCCCTTCGACACATTCGCCGCCTCGGCGATATCGCGGACGCTCGTTGCGCCGTAGCCTTTGTGCGAAAACAGCTTCAGTGCCGAGTCGAGAATCTGCTGCCGCGACTTTTCCGAACGTTCTTCCTGCGTCATCCGGAGCGAGTTTAGCTGAGCCTCTTGCGTAACTCCTCCTTGACCACCTTGCCGTAGGGCGTGCGCGGGAGCGCGTCGATGAAAACGAAGCGGCGCGGCAGTTTGTATTTCGCGATGCGCAGTGCGAGATATTGCGCGAGCTCGTCCTCCGATGCCGAGCCGACGATGAAGGCGATCCCGACCTCGCCCCACGTGTCGTCGGCGATCGCGATCACCGCTGCGTCGGCGACGGCGGGGTGCGAGACGAGTTCTGCCTCGATTTCCGCCGGGTAGACATTGACGCCGCCGCTGATGAACATCTCCTTGCGGCGCCCGGCGATGTAGAAAAACCCGTCGTCGTCGCGGCGGGCGAGATCGCCCGTGCGAAACCAGCCGTCGTCACTGTAAGAGGCGCGGGTGGCGGTTTCATTGTTCCAGTAGCCGAGGGAGACGTGCGGGCCGCGGATCCACATTTCGCCGACCTCATTGGGGCCGACTTCGGTGGCGTCGGCTTTCTCGCCACCGCGAACGAGACGCACTTCGGTGAACAGCATCGGCCGTCCGATCGAGCCGGGTTTACGGAACGACTCGTCGACGGTCATGGTGAAGCAATTGACGCCCACTTCGGTCATTCCATAGCCCTGCTTGAAGACGAGGCCGCGCTGCTGGTAGGCGTCGATGATGTACTGAGGGAGCGGCGCACCTCCGGAGATGAGCCAGCGGACGTGCGAGAGGTCGGCGGTCGCGAACTCCGGTGCGTCCATGAGCATTTTCCAGATCGTCGGCACGCCCAGCACGACCGTACAGTGTTCGCGTTCAATCGTCCGCCACACCTGGGCCGCCTCGAATCCCTTGTGCAGCACAATCGTCCCGCCCATACAGAAGATGGGGATGAGAAACGCCGCAATGCCGCCCGCGTGATAGAGCGGCGTAAAGATCGGACTGACGTCGTCCTCGCGCAATCCCCAATTGACGGCGGTGTTGTAGCCGTTCCAGTAGAGCTGGCGTTTGGGGATCATGACGCCTTTGGGTTTGCCGGTGGTGCCGCTTGTGTATAAAAGGCAGTAGACGCCTTCGGCGTTTGTTGTCGGTTGTCGGTTGTCCGTTTGGGGTGCCGTTTCGCGATGCCTCACACTGAACTGAGAACGGACAACGGAGAACCGCTCGAACTCCTCCCCACAAAACAGCACCTTCATCCCACAATCCGCCGCGATCTGCCCCAGCTCATGCTCGGTCGCGCGTGTGGACAGCGGCACGGCGATCACGCCTGCTTTGCCGGCGGCGAAGAAGAGTTCGAGGAATTCGATGCAGTTGTAGGCGAGGATGCCGAAGCGGTCGCCCGGGTCGAGGAGAGTGCGTAAGGTGGCGGCGGCGATTTCGGCGCGGGCATTGAGCTCCGCGTATGTGAGCCGTTCGCCGGTTTCGACGCTCACGAGGGCGAGCTTGTCGGGGGTGACGCGGGCGCGTTCGGCTAGAAGGTCGCCTTCAAACATGCGAGGAATCGCTCCGGCTGCTGCAGGTGCGGGATGTGCGCGGCGTCGTCGATGACTTCGAGTTTCGAGCCGCGAATCGCCTCGTGCAGCGCCTCTCCGTACGACAGCGGCAGCACGCCGTCGTCCGCACCCCAGACGAGCGTGGTCGGGATGTTGATCTCGCCGAGACGGTGCTCGATGAGATGTTCGACCGCTTCGGTGAGGCGGAGCATCGGCGAGTCGGCGGCGCGCTGCAGCAACGCGTCAATGACCCACTCCTGCGCCTGATATTTCGGGCCGTGCACGGCGCGGAGGATGTTCACTGCCTCGTCGCGATCGCGTGCAAAGAGCGGCGATGCGAGCGGACGTGTGAGGCCGCCGGACGATTCGAGAATCAATTGTGAGACGCGCTCGGGATGCCTGAGCGCGTACAGAAGCACGATCCAGCCGCCGAGGGAGTTGCCGACTAATGTGAGATCGCGCTCATTGGCGAGGATGGTTTCGAGCCGCTCCACAATGAGCGAGATCGGAATCGCGCCATTGCGCGGCTCGCTCTCGCCATGGCCGGCGAGGTCGGGAACGATCACCCGATGCGTCTGTGCAAGCGCAGGCGCGACGGCAAACCAGGTTCCGGCGTGATCGTTCGCCCCGTGAACGAGCACAATCGTCCGCGCCCGTCTCATCCCGAGCGAAGTCGAGGGATCCCCTGCAACAGGCGATGCCGTCGCACTCTCCCACCACACACTGCCACCCGACTCATGACGCACGAACCCCGACGCGGCAAGCACGCCCCGGGTCATGCGGACAAAGTCGGCGGACGATCTAATTTCCAAAGAGTCTCGCTTCGTGTTTCGGCATGCGGAACGCGGCCGCGGCCTGGTTGTAGCCGACGCCGGAGCCGACCAGCACCACCAGATCGCCGGGCTTGATCTTCTTCTGTTCCAGCGCGTCGTGCAGCGCCATCGGAATGCAGGCGGAGCCGGTGTAGCCCATCGTCTCCATGATCGTGTGCGTCCTGTCCATCGAGAGTCCGAGGTTCTGCATGACCAGATCGATGGTCGGCTTACGGACCTGGGTGAAGATCACAAAATCGATGTCTTCAATGGCAAAGCCGCCATTGACCGCCACCTCGCGCACAATGCGCGGCCAGCCTTCATTGTTGATTTCGGGCGGGTAACGCTCGAGCATTTTCACGAGCGTGCGTCCTTCGCGCGCCGAAATCTCGGTCGCCGGCTCCACAGTGCCGCCCGCCTGAATCAGCCATTTGTTCGCATACGTGCCGTCTGCGCGAAATGCAGCGGCAATGAAGCCCGGCTCGTCGCTCCGCTCGAGCACTGCTGCCCCTGCACCATCGCCATAGAAAAAGATCATCGGATCGTTTTCCGCGGCGAGCTTGTGCATCAGATACACCGAGACCACCAGCACCGTCTTCAATGCGCGATTGGTGGCCATGAGACCGGCGGCATTGGAGATCGCGGTCGGAAAGGAAGCGCACGCACAGCCGACATCGAACGTCCCCGCGTTCTTGGCGCCGAGTTTTCCCTGTAGAACCACCGACGTCGCGGGCGTAATGTAGTCAGGCGAGTCGGTGCCGAGGATGATCAGGTCGACGTCTTCCGGTTTCTTGCCGGCGCGCTCGAGCGCCTGTCGCGCCGCACACAATGCCACGTCCGACGCCGCCCATTCCGCCGGCGCATACCAGCGGCTGCGAATACCGCTCGCCGCCTCCATCTTGTCCACGAATTCCGGCGCGCTGCCATTGAAGCGTGCGCGCAGCGCGTCATTGGTGATCTCGATTTCGGGGAGATAGGTGCCGGTCGCGACGATGTTTGCGTAGGACATTACGTTCCCATGACCAGACCGCCGTCGACCGAGAGCACTGCGCCGTGCACGAACTTCGCGGCGTCACTCGCCAGCCATACGTACGCGTTGGCGATGTCTTCCGGCTCGCCCAGTTTCGCCAGCGGTGTTTTGGCCGCCATGACGTCGAGCACCTTCTGCGGCATCGCCTTGACCATCTCCGTGGAAATGAATCCCGGCGCCACACAATTCACACGGATGTTGAATTTCCCCAGCTCGCGCGCCCACGTCTTCGTGAAGCTGATCACGCCCGCTTTCGTGGCGGCGTAATTCGTCTGGCCGAAATTTCCATAGAGGCCGACGATCGACGAGGCATTGAGCACCACGCCGCTGCCGCTTTTCATCATGTGCGGCACGACGGCACGCGTACAGAGAAACACTCCTTTGAGGTTCACATTGACCACGGCGTCGAACGTGCCGTCGTCCATGGTGCCGACCACTTCGCCGTCTTTCCATTTGACGAGCTGCGCGTCGCGCACGATGCCGGCATTGTTGACCAGCACGTCGATGCGGCCATGTTTCGCAATCACCTCTTCGGCAGCGGCATTGACGATGTCGGTCTTCGTGACGTCGACCTGCGGCAGGTCCCACACCACGACCGTCGCACCTTCGCGCTCGAACGCTTCGACGGTGGCGGGGGGGGG
>JALYOB010000411.1 GCA_030857085.1 Acidobacteriota bacterium
GCTCAGACTAGTGAAGACTGAGCGGTAAGCCCAACCGAGAACCGACAACCGACAACCGACAACCCACTAACGGACAACGGACAACCGGCCCAACCCCCATCCACCCGCTAACCGCCGAAATCAAACGCAAACACCGACGCGAAATCATCAAAGTCCATTGATGAATCGCCTGTGGATGCGAGGTCCGCTTTGTAGCGCTGTTTCCACCAGGGCCAACGCTCCACCGCCTCTTCCGCCTCGTCCAGCACGTCCCAGAAATTCAGCGCATCACCTGCCATGCAGGCAATTATCGCCGGACCAGCTCGGGACTGAGGAACTTCTTCAATTCGTAGAGCGCCTTCGCTTCGAGATCGAGATAGCTGAGCGGAAGGAGTTCGACTTTCGGCGGTGAGGTGCGCGCATCCCAACGAATGCGTTCGCCGGTCGCCTTCACTTTGCGATCGCGCGAAACGCCCGCCGCAGTGGTCATGGAAAAGAGCTCGGTGAAGCGATGCGGCGCAATGCCGAGGAACGGTTCGAAGCGGACGGCGTGCGTGTGCTCGCATTCGCGGTGCGCACAACGCGGCGCGGTCGCATCGTCGTACGCGAAGATCGCATCGCGATGCAGTTCCAGCGCGCGGCTCTTCGGATACGGCTCGATGTAGACCACCCGCCGCACGCCCGCAGTGACGATGAGGCGCGCGCATTCGTGACAGGGGAAGGTTGTCGTGTAGAGCGTTGCGTCGCGCGGACTCGCGCCGATGCGCGCGGCCGCGAGAATCGCCTCCATCTCCGCATGACTGGTGCGCCCGAATTCGAGCAGGTTCATGACCCGCGATTTCTTGAACGTTTCGCGCGCTTCTTCGAGCCGCGGCTTGACTGTGGTCGTGAGCCAGCCCGCATCGCGCGCCATCTCCAGCATCTCGTCGATGATCTGATCGGCGTGGATATTTACCGAATCGCGATCCTCATGAAGGTCGCGCCGGTCGTAATGCTCGCCCGCGCGATAGAGGCCGCCGCCGCCTTTCGGCACGTCATTCCAGCCGAGGCCGAGCAACTCGCCGGTGGACGAGGCGAGCAGCGCCCCGACCTGACGGCCGAGGGCTCCGGAGGCGAGCGACGCGCCGTACGCGTGAAACATGAACTGCTCGTCGCGATACGGCGTCTCGCCGAGATCTCCGAGGATGAGACGAACGAAGCGATCGATCTGCAGAAAGAGCGGCGTCTCGGTGGAAGGGGAGACGAACAGATCGCACAATTGAAAGAGGTCGCGCAGGCGCTGACCGAACGGATCGGTCCCTTCATCTTCATCGCGCTGCGCGAGCGCCTCTGCTTCCAGTAGATAGCTCTCGAAATTCGGCGATGACGGAGTTTCGTGATGCGACTTTGCAATGCGCCGCGCAAGCGACTCGACGCGCGATGGACGATTGACGTTCGCGCCGATCAGAAAGAATCCCGCTCCATACACACGCCGCAGTAAATGCGCTTCTTCCGGGCGCTTGAGCGAGCGGACGATGAACGCGCGCCGCGCGGGGATGTTGCCTTTGCGCTTACGCCGCCCGCGAATGTCCGCAATGGCGGCGGTGGCAACGGCGGCCGGCGTTTCGGCCAGCCTGCGAATGGCATTGCCCGCATCCATATAAGAAGCAATCCGCATCTCTTCGGGCGTCTCCAGCAGACGCACGGGCGAGCCGTCGATCTTCGTGAGCGGACGCCGCGCCGCGATCTGCCGGATCAGCGAAATGACGCTGATTTCCTCCACTTCCGCGTAGTCGCTCCGTTTGAGCGCATCGCGCAGCGTGCGGCTGATCTCCTGCAGGTCCGCTCCAACGGGTCCGGCGAGTGCAAAAACGAGCTCCGAGCCTGGTGCAGAATCGTGCATATCCATCGTTCCGGGTGCTTGCTGGTTCAAAGTTGACAGAGAGTACCAGAAGGACGTACAAGTACAAACAAGGATTCATAAGGACGAATAAGGAGAGGGCGGAGTTCCTCGGGTTCCTCGGAGTTCCTCGGAGGAGTTCACGGCAGTACCTCGGTACCTCGGAGTACCTCGGTAGATCCGGCTTTGAAGTTTCCTGAGCGACTCGAACCCGTACTCCGAGGTACTCCGAGGAACTCCGAGGTACTCCGAGGAACCCCAACTCCCGTCCCATACAAGGAGCACAACCATGAGCACGTCCCCAGTCGAACAATGCCCCTGGTGTGGCAGCAAGATCAGCCATACGAAATTCGTTCAGATCCAGAACGCCATCCGGGAGGATGAGCGGAAAAAACTGGCGGCCGCCGAGGCGGAGTTCCGGACGCGCATCACCAAAGAGCTGGATGCGGTGAAGGCGCAGTTCGACAAGCAGCGGAAAAAGGAGCTCGCCGAGTTCCGCGCTGCGCTCGAAAAGGACCGCAATGCCGCGCTGGCGAAGAAAGACGCCGAGTTCGCGCGGGAGCGGGAGGCGCTGGAAAAAAAGATCGTGGAGATGAGCCGCCGCGTCAAGAAAGGTGGCGGCGACGCTGCCGAGGGTGCGGATATAGATCTCTATGACGACCTCAGAGCAGCTTTCCCCGAGGACCACATCGTGCGGACCAAAGGAAAGTCGAGCGACCAGCTGCTCTATGAGGTCCGCTACAAAGGGAAGAATGCGGGACGGATTCTCATCGACGCCACGCCGCGCGCCGCGTGGCAGCATGCGTTCGTCACCAATCTTCGCCGCGCCCAATCGGAAGCAGGCGCCGACCACGCGCTGCTCGCAACGCCGGCGTTCCCCTCGGGCAAGCGCGAGCTCTTCATCGACAACGGCGTGGTCGTCGTCGCGCCCGCGCGTCTGCGGGCGATCGTGGAAGTGCTCCGTCGCGCGCTCATCGCCATGCACGTGGCAAAGCTGAGCGACGCCGAGCGCGCCGACAAACTCTCGCGCCTCTTCAAATTCATCACCTCCGCCGCATTCAAGAAAAAACTGGGGGAGGCGTCCGACCTCACGACCGAGGCATTGCAGATCGATGTGGACGAGAAGCGGGCGCACGATCTGGTCTGGAAAAAACGCGGCACGGTGCTCACGCGCATCAAGCAGGTGTTGCGCGACATCGACACGGACGTCAGTGCGATCATTGAATCGACCGAAGAGCCGCCGCTGAAGCCGCCGACGCCGATCCGCGCCGCCGCCTTCCGAGTGACGACCCGATGATGATGACCGCCGTCGCCCATCAATGGCAGGAGCGCCGCCTCGGCCGCACGATTCTGCGGACCTACCGCGATACGCGCGATCTGTACGACGTTCTGCCGAACGAGCGGCAGCCGCGCATGGGTCCCAAGGAAGACCCGGAACTGCAGCGGCAGATCGAAGCCAATGAAGGCATCTTCGAGCCGCTGCTCGTCGAGCCGCACCCCGAGATTCAGGGGAAGTTCCGCATCATCGACGGCGATCGCCGCTGGACGAACTCCAAGGTGCTGGTCGAGGTGCAGCACAAAGAGGAATACCGCCGCATTCCTCTGGAAATCACAGACCGCACGCTCACCGACGACGAGCGTCTGCGCGTCTGGATTTACATTCACCGCCAGCGCAAAGAGTGGGACGCCAAGGAAAAGGAGATGGTCGCCTATGGCCTGGTCGACATCGTCGGCCGCGCCAGCGCCGCAAACATCCTCGGCGTCACGGTGCGTGAGCTCGACAAGCTGGTCGAGGTCTATCAGCTCTCCGAAAAGCTGACCAATCTGCCGGAGCCGGGCGCGTCGATCACCTGGGCGCGCGAGATCAAGAACATCAACAAGTCGCTCCTGACGCCGACGATCCTCGACACAATCGTGCAGAAGGTGAACGACAAGGAAATCACCAATTCGAAGGACATCCGCAAACTTCGCGTCGTGCTGCGCGATCCGGTCGCGCGCGAGCGATTCGTCGACGGACAGAGCCTCGATCTGGTGATGGATGCACTGGCGCCGCAGGAGAAGCAAAAGGGGACTCTGGCCGGCGACATTCAGGAGCTGACCTCCGCATTGAAGCGTCATTCATGGACGGCGCTGGTCGAGAATCGCGGCGACGCACGTCTGCTCGAACAGATCGAAGAGGCCGAGCGGATGTTGCGCGACCTCAAAAAGGTGCTCGGTTGACGCTCCCGCGCATCGAGCCGCTCCGGCCGGTGCGCAGTACGACGGTGCCGGTGGGGCGGGAATGGCTGTACGAGGTGAAACTCGACGGCTTCCGCGGCATGCTGCACGTGCAGCACGAGCGCGCGCATTTTCTGTCGAAGAACTCGCACGAAATGCGGCGCTTCGACGAGCTCGCACACGCGCTCGCAAAGGCATTGCGCGTGCGCGACGCAATTCTCGACGGGGAGATCGTGGTGATGGGGGAGCGCGGCCCCGATTTCAAGGCGCTCTTCTACCGCCGCCGCCCGCCCGCTTATGCCGCTTTCGATCTGCTCTGGCTCAACGGCCGCGATTTACGCGCGCTGCCTCTGTGGCGGCGCAAGAACATGCTCCGCAAACTGATCGCAAAATCGCCGATCGGGTATGTGGATGCGACCGAGGACGCGACGCTCTTCGCCCGAACGATGCTCAACGACCTGGAGGGGATCGTCGCGAAACGCCGCGACGATCCGTATGCGGCGGCGACGCAATGGCTGAAGGTGAAATGCGCCGGCTACTCCCAACTCGAAGGCCGCTGGGAAC
>JALYOB010000412.1 GCA_030857085.1 Acidobacteriota bacterium
GGAAGACGACGATGCGCGCGAAACGGCGAAATGGGTGGAGAAAGCGGGCCGGCGTTGCGTCACCCATCGCTTCAACGTGCAGCACAAAGCCGAATGCGAAGCGTTCGTGCAGCGAGTGGTGAAAGAGCTCGGACGTCTCGACATTCTCGTCAACAACGCCGCGTATCAGCAGGAGCAGGAGTCGCTGCTCGACATCACCGAAGAGCAACTCGACGGAACGTTCCGCACGAACATCTACGGCTACATCTTCATGACGCAGGCGGCGCTGCCGCATCTCAAAGAAGGCGCGGTCATTCTCAACACCGGCTCGGTGACGGCCATGAAAGGGAATCCGAGCCTGCTCGATTACTCGGCGACCAAGGGCGCGATTCACACGTTCACCCGCGCGCTCGCGCAGAGCCTCGCGGACAAAGGCATTCGTGTGAACTGCGTCGCTCCGGGACCGGTGTGGACGCCGCTCATTCCGGCGACGATGTCGAAAGAGCACGTCGAGAAATTCGGCGAGAACACGGTGTGGGGCCGCCCCGCGCAGCCCTCCGAGATCGCGCCGTCGTATGTGTTTCTCGCGTCGACGGATGGCAAGTACTACACCGGAGAAGTGCTCGCGCCGACGGGCTCGGAGACGTCGCGTTGACGTAGCGAGGGACCGGCGACGACGGGGCGCGGCGCACACGCACTTCGCCCCTCCCGCCCCGGTCCCTCGCTACGCTCGGGATGACAGACGGGCGGTCCCTTGTTCCTCCTCGCGCATGCTCCGCCGTCTCGCTTTGCTCTTCGCGATCGTCTGCGTACTTCCGTGCGCGGCGGCGACGCGCTACTTCACCGAGCATGCGCAGGAGCGGGTGAAATGGCTCGCGTGGAACGACGCCACGCTCGAGCGCGCGCGCAAAGAGCAGCGGCCGATCTTTGTCTCGATCGGTTACGCCGCGTCGTGGGATGGCTTCGTCATGCATCGCGACGCGTTTGGCGCGGCGACGACCGCGCAGATGCTGAACGGCGAATACATCCCGGTTCTCGTCGACTCGATCGAACAGCCGGAACTCGCCGAAGCGCTGGGAAGCCTCGTCAGCGCGCGCGTTCCGGTAAACATCATCCTCACGCCGTCCCTCGAGCCGGTCGCGTACTTTCGAAATGCGAGTCCGGCGGACACGCAGTCGCTGCTCGCGACGCATGCGAACGCGTGGGCGAAAGATCGTGCGGGCGTTTCGGCGCGCGCGCATGCCGAGGCATTAAAAGTCCGCGCGGCAATCGAGCCCCGTTCGCCGTTCGCCGTCGATGCAACGACGACCGAGGCGGCGGTCGACGACATCGGCCGCGCGTACGACCACAACAATCGCACGCTCGCGACGAGCGCGATTCCCTTCCTCTTCCGCTACACCGCGCGCGTCAAACAGGAAGTGCTGCGCACGCTCGCCTTCGACACGTTGCGCAACCTCGCCGCGAGCCCTGCGCGCGATCAGCTCGGCGGCGGTTTTTTTGCCTGCAACAGCTGCTTCGACAAACTGCTGCACGATCAGGCGCTGATGGCGATGCTGTACACCGAAGCGTGGCAGCTCTCGCGCGACGCCGTCTTCGCGCACGTCGCACGCACTACGCTCGACTACGCCATTCGCGATCTGCGCGAGCCGAAGCCGGGCGCGTTTCAGGCCTCGCAGGACGCGTACAGCCTCGTGCCCGGCGTTGGGAAGCCGGAGATCGTCAACGGCGCGTTTTACATGTTCGGCAAAGACGAGATCGTGCGTCTCACCGGCAACGAAGCGGCGTCGAAGATTTTCCGCGCCTATCACCTCGAGAACGGCGTCCCGCTGCTCGCCGAAACGCGCGGCCTGGCCGAGACGTTCAACGAGATCGCGGAGCCGCTCGCGAAAGTGCTCGACTCCCGGCAGAAGCGCCCCGCACCCTTTCGCGAGCCGCTCCTGGTTGCGAACTGGAACGGTCTGATGATCTCCGCACTTGCACGCGCTGGTGTGGTCTTCGGCGAACAGCGCTACGTCGACGCGGCCACGCTCGCGGCAACTTCGCTGACTGCGAAACTGTGGAACGCGCAGACGAAAACGTTGCTGCACAGCAGCACGCGCGTCGAAGCAACCGCCGACGATTACGCGATGCTCGTGCAGGGTTTGCTCGATGTCTTCGAAGCGACGTCCGATGCGAAGTGGTTCGACCTCGCCACGACGCTGCAGCGCCGGCAGGACGAGTTGTTCTGGGACCCGAGCGCAGGACGCTATCGCACCGGAACCTCGCTGCCCGAAGTGCTGCGCGGGCTGCTCAGCGAGTCAGACGAGGAGCTGCCCGCAGCGAACTCGATCGCCGCGACGAACCTCCTTCGCCTGGCCGCATGGACCGCCGATCCGGCATGGCGCGAGCGGCCGTCGATGATCTTCGCCTCGTTCGGCGGACGTCTGCGCAATGCGGGCGCGCGATACGCGCAGCTCGCGGCCGCATACGAGATGTCGCTCCTGACGCCGCGCCTCGCCGTCGTCACCGCCGATCCCCGACGCAAAGAAGCGTACGAGACGTTGCACGCGTTGCGCGAATCGTGGGCGCCGATGCGCACCGTCCTCTTTCTGCCGACCAAAGGCGCCGCGCGCGATCGCATGCTCAAGTCGCTGCCGTATCTCGCCGCGGCCGAGCCGGGCGACGAAGAACATCCGGTCATGACGTACGAGTGCGCGAACGGCGCGTGCCGAAGACAGTAAGATTTCCACGATGCGTCCAGCGAACAGCGTGGTGGCCGTCGTCGACGACGAAGACAACATTCGCGAAACCGTGGCCTTTGCGCTGCGGCGCGAGGGGTATCCGGTCGAGCTCTATGCCACCGGCCTCGAAGCGTGGCGCGCGTTTCAACAGAAGCTGCCCGGTCTGGTCGTGCTCGACATCACGATGCCGGAGATGGATGGCCTCGAGCTCTGCCGCCGCGTTCGCGGCGTCTCCGAGACCACTCCCATCATCTTCCTCACCTCACGCGACGAAGAGCTCGACCGCGTCCTCGGACTCGAGATCGGGGCCGACGATTACCTCTGCAAACCCTTCTCGATGCGCGAGCTGCTCGCGCGCGTGAAAGTGCTCTTCCGCCGCTCCGCCATCGACAGCGGCGCGAAACGCCCCGCCGCCGACGCGCCCGTGCGCCACGGCGATCTGGAGCTCGACCTGCAGCGCTACACCGTCCGCTGGAAAGGCGACCCGGTCACGCTCACCGTCACCGAGTTCATGATGCTCCACGCGCTCGTCCGCTACCCCGGCCATGTGAAAACGCGCAAACAACTCCACCAGGACGGCTACCCGCACGACGCCTACGTGAGCGACCGCACCATCGACAGCCACGTCAAACGCGTGCGCCGCAAGTTCGAGGAAGTGGACGGCAGTTTCGACCGCATCGAGACGGTGTATGGGTTGGGGTATCGATGGAAGGAGTGAGTGGTCGCGAGCGCGAATTGAAAATTGAAAATTGAAAATTGAAAGATATGAAGCAGCTCGCGTGTGGAGCGTGCTTGTCCGATTTTTCAATTTTCAATTATCAATTTTCAATTCGCACTCGCGAAGCACGTCCTACCATGCGCATCCGCTCCTTCTCACGTCTCGGCGCCCGCCTCCTCGCCTTCAACATCGTCCTCGTCTTCCTTCCCATCGTGGGAGTGTTGCTCCTCGGGCAGTACGAAGAGCGGCTGGAGACGGCGGAGATTCGGGATCTCACGCATCGGGCGCGGCTAATTGCGGCGTCGATTGCGCGGGAGGGGACGCTCGATGCGGACGCGTTCGAAGACGTGATTCATCGGGCGAAGATCGATGACGTGCGCGTGCGGCTCATCGACTCGCGCGGCGTCGTGGTCGGCGACTCGCGCGAGATCATCGCGCCTGCGCCGCAGAAGCCGGCGCGCACGGATCGGTTCAACATCCTCTATCGCGTCGGCGCGTTTCTGTTGCGGCCGATTCTCCGATTCGTTCGGCCGCCCGAGGCGCCGCTGGAGGTGGATTACTACGCGAATGCGACGAGGCTGGAGGGGCCGGAGATCGCGTCGGTGCTGCGCGGCCGCGAAGAATTCGAAAAGAAGATCACTGCCGCGCAGCAACGCTCGGTGACGCTGTACCGCATCGCGCCGGTGGTGGTGGGCGGGTGGACGGTGGGGGCGGTGGTCGCGTCGAAAAGTACGTACGCGATTCTGCAGGACCTCTACGTCATCCGCCTCCGCGTGATGCGCATCTTCATCGCCTCACTCGCCGTGGCGATTCTCGTCTCGATCTTTTTCACCACCTCGATCGTTCGCCCGCTTCGGCACCTGCGTGTCGACGCGCGTTCGGTGCTCGATCGCCGCGGCGGCCTCACGAAGTCGTTCAAGACCTCGAAGCGGCTCGATGAAATCGGGGAGCTCTCCCGCGCGCTCGAGCGGATCATGCGCAGGCTCGATGCGCACGTCGGCTTCATCGAGACCTTCGCCAGCGACGTCGTGCACGAGCTCAAGAATCCTCTCGCCTCCATTCGCAACGCCAACGAGATGCTCGCCGAAGTGAGCGAGGCCGCCGATCGCCGCCGCTTCGTGAAGATCGTCGAGCAGGAAGTCGCGCGCATGGAGCGCCTGCTCTCCGGCGTGCGCGAGATCTCGATCATCGACGCGCGTCTCGTGCGCGAGCGGCTCGATCC
>JALYOB010000413.1 GCA_030857085.1 Acidobacteriota bacterium
GTACAGGCCACTGCGCGCTCCGTCGGAAGGGGATTCCGCGCTGCGCGCGGAATGACACCGAGCGCCGACGCGCGCTTTACGCGCGACGCACGATCACGATCGTCTCGTCGTCCTTCTGCGGGGCCTCACCCACGAACGCATCCACCATCGACGCGATCTGGTCGCGGATGAGTGAGGCGCTGCAATCGAGGTGTTCGCCGAGGAGGGCTTCGAGGCGTTCGTTGCCGAACTCGTTGTCTTCGACGTCCTCGGCCTCGGTGATGCCGTCGCTGTAGAGGACTGCGCAGGAGCCGGCGGGGAAGGGGCGGGTCTGGGCGGCGTAGCGCGTGGTCGGAAGAATGCCGATCGGAAGGCCGTGGGACTTGATCGTGTCGATGCGGCCGTTGATGACGAGGTAGCCGGGATTATGGCCGGCGTTCACGTACTGAATGGTCTCGTTCTCCGGATCGATCGCCACCATGATCATGGTGATGAACTTGTTCTCGGCCGACCAGTTGTGAATGTGGCGATTGAGCTCGGTCGCGATCTCGCCGAGCTCCCGCCCTTCCGCGAAGAGCAGTTGCAGAACGGCGTGCAGCGCGGACACGAGCAGCGCGGCGGGCATCGACTTGCCGGCGACGTCGGCGACGAGCGCGGTCATCACGCCGTCGCGGACGAAGAAGGCGTGATAGTCGCCGCCGACCTGCCGCGCGGGACGCGACAACGCGGCGATCTCGATGCCGTCCATCTGCGGAATGACCTTCGGCAGAATGTTCGACTGAATCGTGGCGGCGAGCTCGAGGTCGCGCTCCATCGCCTGCTTCTCGAGGGCCTCGCGGTGGAGCCGCGCATTTTCGAGCGCGATCGCAACCTGGTTCGCAAAGAGTGCGAGCAGGCGCAGTTCGTTTTCCTCGAACGCGCCGATGCCGCCTTCGCGGGTCTCGCGATCAGCCGCGGCGAGAATGCCGATCACCGCATCGTTGCCGCCTTTGATTGGAACGGCGACGAACGTTTCGCACGAGGGGAAAAGGCACGCGCTTCCGCCCTGAAACGTAAGCGGCTTTCCGGCGCGGCTCAGTTCTTCGACCAGTTCACTTTCGAGAAAGCCCTCGCGCACATCGCCGAACGAGCGATAGAGCTTGTAGCCGTCTTCGCGCAGATAAAGCGCGGCGCGGCGTGCGTTCGTGAGCGAGATCATGCGGAAGAGAATCTCGTCCGCGAGCTCGTCGACGTTGAGGGTCGAGGCGATGGAGAGGCCGATGTCGTACAGCGACTCGAGCTCCCACAATCGGTATTTCAGCTGAAAGTCGCCTTCGCGCGTCTCCTGCATCAGCCGCTGATTCGTGATCAGCGTCGAGAGAAACGTGGCCGCGGCGCGGACGAATGCGACGTCATCGTCCATCGAGTCGTCGATCGATTCGGTCGAAAGCGCGAGCAGACCGAACGAGTCGCGATGTGACTGCAGCGGCACGACCAGCGCGGGTGAAGGAGTGACGACCTGCTGTGCGTCGCCGTCGAGGATTTCCGGCGCGACGCAGCGATTCGATTTCGCCGCGAGGCGCAATGCGCTGCCGCGGCCGTCGCGTAGATAGATGGCGCCGCTGTCGAAGCGGGTGTGACGCGCGAACGCGTCGAGAATCAGCGGCCCCTGCGCGGTGACGGACGAACGCTCGAGTTGCTGGAGCTCGGAGACGAATTCCGCGAAACGGTGAACGGGGGCCATCCGGCGGGCGAGGATATCAGGACTCGGAGTTCCTCGGAGTTCCTCGGGGTTCGACTTCAGCCCCTCCGAGGAACTCCGAGGAACCGAGGAACTCCGAGGAACTTCAGGCTACATCCCCAGTTCCTGCGCCGCCGCCTCTTCGTTTTCGTAGAGCGAGGCGTAGTTCGCGAGACCCATGATGTGAAAGGTCTTGTGAATGACGGGCGTGAGGCAGCAGAAGGCGATGCGGCCGCCTTTGTCGATCATCTTCTCGATGATCTCGATGAGGATGCTGATGCCGATGGAGTTGACGATTTTCGTCTCGCGCAGATTGAGCAGCAGCGTGCGGACGCCGTCGTCCATCAGCTCGTAGGCGCGGTTGGCGATCTCCTCACCGCCTACGTTGTTGATGTAGCCCTTCGTGTAGAGGACCGCAGCGGTGGGGCCGCGGCGGTCGATCGAGACTCGAAGTTCGTCCGTCATGATTTCATCCCAATTGAGCTGCCGGGCAGCTCAGGCACTGGCCTTTCCGTATTTCACCATGTGGATCGTCGTGCCCTCTGAACTGGTCGAGATGCCGACTTCGTCCATGTGCGCTTCGATGATCGAGAGGCCCCACCCGCGCTTGTGGACGGCGCCGAGATTCTGCCTTCTGGAGCGGGCGGATTCGAGGTTGAAGCCTTTGCCGCGATCGGTGATCCAGATGTCGATGCGCGAGTTGCCCTCGCCGAGTGAGGTGCCGGTGATTCTTACATAGATCCGCCGGTCTTCGCTACCGGAGTGCTCCCGCGCGTTGATGCATGCTTCGATCATCGCGTGGGCCATCTCGTCGATGCTCTCGCTCGGCATGCCCAGTTCCCGCGCGAGGTTGCCGGCCGCACGTGCGGCAGCGATCTCGATGTCCGGGATCATGGGGAGCGTCAGCTCCATTTGCCGCTCGGCAGTCGCATTCATGAGATGGTCGTCCTTCTCTCCGAATTCGAGGCAGCGAGGACTAGAACGCGAGAAACAAGGCGACGGCGGACTTGATCCACACCGGGATGCCGCCGAGGCGATCGAGCGCCACGAGCGCGACGGTGTTCACGGCCAGAACGGCCGGGAGCACGTAGTTCGCGGTGAGAGCCGATTCGAGCTTGCTGGTGCGGGTCTGTGCGACGTTGTTCATGGTGGTTCCCCTCTTTCGTCGGGGCCAGCCTTGAGCAACGCGAACGCCACACGGTCCAGGTCAGCGCGATCTCTCCTAAGTTGATGTCGCGGCGTAGTTTACACGACGAGGTCCGAAAAAGAAGCCCAAAGTGCAGGTGTGGAGTTTTGCCACACTTTTCGAATTTTGGCTGGATTGAAGTTCGGAACTCATTGATTCGGAGCGACTTACTAGTGAATGTCCCATCTTGGGACATTTGGGTCAGTTTGGGACAACTCGTCACGCCGGCGGTAGAGCGTCTTTCGATCCATCCCCAGGATCTTGGCCGCTTTCGACATGTTTCCCTTCGTGAAAGCGAGCACGCGGGTGATGTAGCGGGTGGTCAGCTCCTCGAGCGTGGGGAGATCTCCCGACAGTTCGCGCTCCCCGACCGCCGCGCCCGGCTCATCGGGAAGCAAGAGGTCGCCCGGATCGATCACCGGATCGGTCGTGAGCGCGAGCGCGCCTTCGATGAGGTTTTCCAGCTCGCGCACGTTGCCGGGGAAGGGATAGCGCATCAGCTTCTGCAGCGCCTCCTGATTGATGCGCACGTCGCGCAGCCCTTCGCGCTTGCCGTATTTGTCGAGGAAGAAGCGGACCAGTTTCGGGATGTCGTCTTTCCGCTCGCGCAGCGGCGGCAGCGTGATCTCGACCACCTTCAATCGGTAGTAAAGATCCTGACGAAACTCCCCTTTCTCGATCATCTCCTCGAGATTGCGGTGGGTCGCGGAGAGAATGCGCACGTCGACCGGGATGCGGCGCCGTCCGCCGAGTTTTTCGATCTCGCGCTCCTGCAACACGCGCAGGAGCTTGGCCTGCAGTGTGAGCGGAATGTCGCCGATCTCGTCGAGGAAGATCGTGCCTCCCTTGGCGAGCTCGAATCGGCCCGGACGCGCTTCGACGCCGGTCGCGACGCCGCGCTCGATGCCGAAGAGTTCCGATTCGAGGAGCGTCTCCGGCAAAGCCGCGCAGTTGATCGCCACGAACGGTCCGTCTTTGCGCGGCGAGTTGCCGTGAATCAGACGCGCGACCATTTCCTTGCCGGTGCCCGACTCGCCGCGAATGATGACGCTCGCCTGCGAGTCCGCCACGCGCGCGACCAGATCGATGACCCGCGACATTTTCGGCGAGTCGCCCACCATCAGACGATCGGAGTAGTCGCGCAGCATCCGCTGCTTGAGCGCGCGGTTCTCGTCCTCGAGCGTCTCGCGGACCATGGCCAGCTTGTGAAAGCGGCGCGTGTTGTCGATCGCGGCACCGCCGATGGACGCGATCGATCCGAGGAAGCGGAGATCGTCTTCGACGAACGCGCCGGCTTCGGTGGCGCCGCGCACTTCCTTGCCGCCGACGCCGATCACGCCCACGATCGCATCGGACGCGATCATCGGCGCGATGAGCAGATCGCCCGCCGGACGCCCGAGGAACTTCGAGACGGTGAGCATCATCGGCTCGCGCGAGGCGAGGACCTGCTTCACCGGCGGCTCGATGAGGAGCAACTCCGCAGCCGCGACTTCCGCCCCGAACGTGAAGTAGGTCTGCACGTTCATCTTCTCGTCGAGCGAGAAGACGAAGCCGGAGGTGGCGTCGAGCACCGCAATCGCCCGATGCATCAGCTCCTCGAGCAGATCGTCCTCCGGCCGCAGCGTGTTGAGCGCCCGCCCGACGTCATAAAGCGCCTCGAGCTGGAGGAGCTTGCGGCGAAGTTCGAATTGGGATTGGGGCATGGTTCAGAGAAGCGGCGTTGGGCGTTGGGCGTTGGGCGTTTGGGG
>JALYOB010000414.1 GCA_030857085.1 Acidobacteriota bacterium
GGGTTCTTCTTCATCCCCGCGGTCATCGGCGTATCCACCCAGCCCGGTTTGATCAGCACCACCTTCACGTTCGACTCCGCGAGCCGGCCGCGCAGCCCTTCGCAGTACGCGTGCACCGCCGCCTTTGCCGCGCCGTACACATAGTTGCTGCGGCGTCCACGATCGCCCGCGACCGAGCCAATCACGGCGATCGTGCCGCGCTTCCGGCGTTCGAGCACATTGGCGAACTCCGCGATGAGCGCGACGAACGAGGTCGCGTTCAGATCGAATGCTTCCCGTTGCGCTCCAGGATCGCGATCGATGGCCTGCTGATCGGGGAGCGAGCCGTGCGCGATGAGCACGAGATCAACGTCCTCCCCTGCCGCCGCGACAATGCTCGCATCGCGGGAGCGATCGGCAAGATCGGCGACCAACACCTCCACCGCTGCCGCGCCGCGCACGCGCAGATCGGCCGCAACCGCTTCGACTCTTGCGGCATCGCGCGCCACCAGAAACAGCGACGCACCATCGCGTGCATACAACTTCGCCACTTCCTGCGCGATGCCGGACGTCGCGCCGATGATCGCCACTCTCATTGCGTCAACCTCCGCCACAAACTCGAAGAAAACTGCGGATCGGCGAGCTCGCGCAACGCCTCCCACTGCGGGAAAAAGCGCCGGAACCGCGCCGCCGACATCCGCGCGTCTTTGGCCGGATACACCGACCCGCGTGCCGACTCCACGATGTCATCGAACTGTTCGAGCATCGGCAGCAACACGTCGGCGCGCTTCATCCCGAAGTCGAAACAGACCGTCGTCCCCGCGCGCGGAAACGACAGCAACCCGGGCGATGCGAGCGCGCCGAATTTCTTGATCACCGTGAGAAACGAGGCGAGCCGCGACTTTGCCGCGCGATCGAGAATCTCCGCCACCGGCTCGAGCCCCGCCTCTTCCGGCACCACGAACTGATACTGCACGAAGCCGCTCGCACCATAGATCGCGTTCCAGTTCGCTACCGCATCGAGCGGATAGAAAAACGGATCGTAGTGCGTCGCATGCGGCGCCGGACGCGCGTTCGCGAAAAAGTACGCGGTGTTGAACGCACGCACCGACAGCGCATTGAAAAATGGCGAGAATGGCGCAACCGGAAGCGTGTGCGGCTCGCGCGGATCGCGCGGTTTCGCGGCTTCGCTCGCATGATTGCCGCGAAAGAAAATGCCGCGCGCACGCCGGCCGGCGAGCGAGTCGAACCATGCGACCGTGTACTCGTGCGTCGCATCGGACGCACGCGAAAGCGCATCGAATTCATCGAGCGAATGAAACGGAAGACGTTCCGCGGCCACGTCCGCGGATGCAATGGCGCGCAACTGAATCTGTGCACTCGCGATCAGCCCTGTCAGTCCGAGTCCGCCGATCGTTGCGCGAAACAGCTCAGCGTTTTCATGCGGCGTGCAGCGAATGCGCGTGCCTTCCGATCGCACGAGCTCCAGCGACAACACATGCCGTCCGAACGTTCCCGCACGATGATGATTCTTTCCATGCACGTCATTGGCGATGCAGCCGCCGATGGTCACGAACTTCGTTCCCGGCGTCACCGGCAGAAACCAGCCGCGCGGCACGACGAGTCGCAGAATGTCGTCGAGCGTCGCGCCCCCCTCGCACGTGAGAATCCCCCGCTCCCCATCAAAGTCGAGAAAGCGGGACATGCGCGCCGTGTCGAGGAGCGTATGCCCGTTGTTGAGACACGCATCGCCGTAGCTGCGCCCTCGCCCGTACGCGAGCACGAGATCGTCCACCGAAGGGATGGAGGTCGCCCAGTCGACCGGCACTACGCGCGCCGGCGTCGAGCGAATCCACCTCCCCCACGATTCGTACGCCATCACACCGCCGCGATCACGATCAGCGCGATCAGCGCGCCGACGGCATAGCTCGCCGGATCGCGCGTGGCCACGACGATCGGATCGTCCTCGATCGCACCGCGATGCGCGAGAAACCACATGTGCGCGGTCCAGTAGAGCAGCAGCGGACAAACGAGCCACAAGAGCCGCGGATGCGTGTACAACCGCGCGACCTGCGGACTATTCAGATACAGCGCAAGCACGAGCACCGCGAGATTGCCGCACGTCACGCCCATGCTGCGCAGCAGATCGCGATCCGCGGTCACATAGCCGCGGCCACCCGCAGCCGATTGTGACTGCGACGCAAGCAACCCCAGGTCGGCGTAGCGCTTCAGAAGAGCAAGGCCGACGAAGAGGAAGACGGAAAGAGCGAGGAGCCAGTCCGACACTTCGACCTGCGCTGCCACACCGCCGACGAGCACGCGAATCGTCCAGAGCGCCGACAGCGCGAGCACATCCAGGAACACGCGCCGTTTGAACGCGAACGAATACGCCATCGACAGGAGGCCGTATCCGATCAGATACCAGAGCACTTCCAGCGACACGCCGAAGGCGATCGCACCGCCGCAGACGATGAATGCGAGCGCCATCGCCAGCGCGACTGCAGGCGACACCGCGCCTGAAGCAACCATGCGATGGCGTTTGTTCGGATGCGCGCGGTCGTGTTCGAGATCGCGCACGTCGTTGAGCAGATACGTGCCCGACGCGAAAAAGCAGAAGGCCGCGAACGTCAGCGCCACCGCGCGCAACGCCTCAGGGTCGCTGGTGTCGTGCGCGAGGATGAGCGGCGCGAAAATCAGCACGTTCTTGGTCCAGTGCAGCGGCCGGAGCGAGCGGAAGAGTGCCCTCATCGTCGTGCGGATGATACGGTACGAGCGAATGGCCGTTGCAGAGCGGAAGTGGCGCGTTGCGGTGTGGATCGCGATCGTGGTCTGGATCGTATGCGCGGTGCGGCTGATGATCGCCGACGTCTGGGACGAGACCAACGGCATGCTGCTCTTCAGCAGCGACGCGATGACGCTCGGCGCGAAGCTGCAGTTCGTGCTCACGAAGTCGCTCGGCTTCTGGCGCCCTTTGCCGACGGTCGTCGTGGCGATCGTGCTGCACGTCGTTCGCGACTTCGACGTCTCCTGGCGCATTCTCCGCGCCTGGAACATCGCCGCGCTGGTCGTCGCCACGATCTTTTTTCTGCGCGCGCTGCGGACGACGCGCGACGGCGACGGCGGCGAGGACGGCGTCGACGACGGCGACGCGACTCCGCTCGTCTTCACCATCGCCGTGCTCTACTCCGGCTCCGCGATCATCGCCGCCGGCTGGTACGCGAACATCTTCGATTCGACCGCGCTGCTGCTGATCGCGATCGTCCTCGACCAACTCCTCCGCGGACGCGATCTCGCCGCCGGCCTCATCCTCGGCATCTCTTTTTTCTGCAAAGAGACCACCGCGCTCGCGCTGCCGTTCCTGCTCGTGCTCTTCGCCGCGCGCCGCATCACCTTTCGCCAGGCATTGCGCACGGGCGTGATCGCCTCGATCTTCGGCGCGATCTATTTCGCCTTGCGCGCGAAGATCGTCCCCTTCGGTTCGGAAGGTGACGTGCACGGTTTCGCAATGAACCAGCTCGCGCCGACGCTCATCAACCTCGCCGACACTTTCTGGCGCGAAACGCTCAAAGCCTCAGGCCCCGGCGTCCTCGGTTTCCTCTTCTTCGCCGTCGCGATCCTCGCCCTCCGCAACGTGCGCATCATCACCGCGAGCATCCTCTTCTTCCTCGCTACCTCGGTCATCTACTGGGGCATGTTCAGCGAGTACCAGAACGGCGTGCTCATTCATCACCTCAACTTCGCCGGCCGCCTCTATCTCGTTCCCGCCGCGCTGATGCTGTTCCTGCTCGCGCTCGAACGCCGGACGATCGCCATCGCCATTCTCCTGATCCCGATCCTCTTCGGCGGCATCACCACCTACCGCGACCACGCCCGCTTCCAGCGCATGTACAAACGCATCTACCGCACCGCCGCCCAATCGCCAGTCAAACCGCTGCGCGTGCACTACCCCGCGAAGCCGCTGGAGGACACGGTGCGAGGGGTGAAGATCGGCGACGATCCGGCGGCGCCGGTGGTCGTGGAGGCGGCGAGCGGGAGGCTCGTTTACAAGTAAGCGTCGACCCGTTCCCCGTTACCTGTTGCCGCGCAGTACGTCGCCTGGATGAGGTGTGACCCGAGCGATGCCGTCGCGGCAACGGGCAACGGGCAACAGGTCAACGAACTCGCTACTCCCAATCAGCGGCGATCGAATTCCAACAAAGGCAGCTTCCTCGCCGGCGCTCCCGGCATCGGCGCGCTCACATCCCCCACCCGCTTCGCGCCCAGCTTGATGTAGAAGCGCTCTGCGTTGGGGTCGGCGACGACGGCGATCACGCCGCGCGCTTCGGACTTTGCGTGCTCGACCAGCGCGCGGCCGACGCCTTTGCCGTGCACGCTCGGGTCGACCCATACGTGCTCGAGCATCGCGCCGACATCGCCTTCCTGCAGCTGGCAGACGCCAACGACGTTCCCATCCATCGACGCCACGAACGTGCGATGTTTTTCGATCGCCTCGGCGCTGATGACCAGATCATCGCGCCACGCGGCGAGCCATTCGGCGGGATAACCCCAGTGTGCTTTGGCGAGACGCGCGAGCTCCGTCGCGCGTTCAGAGTCGGTTGGTGTCGCGCGACGAATCTCGATTCGCATGGCCCATGCT
>JALYOB010000065.1 GCA_030857085.1 Acidobacteriota bacterium
GGAGAGGGAAACGCGCAGCGCCGGGTGAGGGGCGATGCCGCGCCGTAGATCAAGGCCATGGGGCAAAGCAACTCAATGTCCGACCGTGCGGCGCCGCGCCGGCGGCGTTGTCTCCTGAATCACGAATGCAGGCGCAAGCGTGTAATTCGCCGAATTGCCGTTCGTGTCCTCCACGTGCAGACGCAGATCGATTGCGCCGGTATAGGACGACGTGACCGCCGACAGATCGGTGCGATACATCGTTCCCGTACCGGCGAAGAGGAACGAATTGTTCTGATACTGGCGTGCCACGACAGAGGCGGGCAGCGGACGCCATTCGCCGCCATTGTGCGGACGATATTCAACCAGCGTCGCCTCCTCGCGCGGTTGGAGGCGCATGAGACTGACGCCGCTCGGCGCGACGTCTTCGTCGGCCACGGAGAAAAGCAGCGACGCACGTTCGCCGGGATGCAACACGCTCGTCAGTGAGTCGTTCGGGTCGACGACGCGCAGTCCTGTGTATTTCGGCACAATGCGGTCCGGCTTCGACAGATCCGTACGCACGACGAGCTTTCCTTCCGCCGGCAGACCGGCGACGATGAGATTCGGGAGCGTCGTTTCCGCGCGATAACGGCCGAGGGGAAGGCGCTGTTCGCGGTAAATGGTGGCGCCTGTGCTTTCGCCAAGGAGCGCGCCGGTCTGATCGTCGTATGCGGCAATTTTCGTCGTGTAAAAGTCGCTGATGCGCGTCTCGCCCATGGCGCCCTTCGAGCTCGCGCCGGCAACCCACGCGCTGCTGTTTGCGCCGAATCCGCCCATCGCAAATGCGGGCGTGTCGCCGAGACGGATGGTCTCGTTCGGGCGCGCGCGGTACGCCATGGGCGAGGTGTCGAGATAAAGATCCGAATCGACCAGGGTGCCATTTGCGTTCGGATACATCCAGACGTTGCCGATCGACGGACAGTCACCGCCCTTCGCACAGACCACGTCCCTCTCCGTTGCGACGACGAGGCGCATTTCCGGCGCACTGGAGTTCGTGAAGAACATCTCGTAGTTCGGCGTCGTGCCGCGCATGAGATGTCCGTCCGTTCCATTGACGTAATACTCTTCTTCATCTTTGCCGCGGAACTGCATTGCGGCATACGCCACCGTCAATCCGCGATTGTCCGGACGCTCGCTCGTGAACTGCACGCGCTGTTTCGCCCACGTCTGATGCATCGATGTCCGAAAGTCCGCGCTCAATCCATCGAAGCGGTCATGGGCGGCGACGAGAAACTGCTGCAGATCGGTATCGCTGCAGACCGTGAGCGGATAGACCTTCACGCGGGACGAGAACTTCGTGAAGCGGACGCGCAGAACCTCATCGAATGGCGGGAACGACTTCTCTTCCGAATACTGGCCAACGGAAGAGCGCTTGCCGCCGGGGAACGATAGCGTGAACGTGTCGAGGCAGAAGCGGTCCGCGGTCACGAGCGGCCCGCCGGAAGGATCGGTCGCGGCGGTGGTGTCGATGACGTATTTCGCCTCGTCCATGTCCATGGTGAGCCGCTGGGACGCGTCGCGCACATTGACGCTTTCCGCGACGGCAACGTGAACCGGAAAATTACCTGCCAGGCGGCGATCTTCCGTCAGCACGACGTCGACCGTTTCATACCGCCAGTATTTGCGCACGCGTGAGTAGACGTCGAGCATCGACCGCTTGAGGTGATCGCCCATGATTTCGACGTAGACAGGGACGATGTTGTTCTGAATGTCGATCGTAAGGAACGACGCGTCGACGGCCGTCCACGGCATGTGAAACGGCGTCGCCCCTCCGTTCCAGACGATCTGTCCGCCGAACGCCAGCGAGCCTTCGCGCGGCACCGGCACAATGCGATTATCGAGGGCGATATGGAACGTCACCGTCTTCGACTCGCCGGGAGCGAGCGTGACCACGTTCGGCGTCACTGCGACCACAATGCCGTTGCGCAGTCCCTGTACAGTGGCGGTGAGCGTCTGCGGCTGCGCGGTCACATTGCGCAAGACCGCCTGCCGCGTCGACTGCCACATCGGCGCATCCGGCATCACCTGGCCGAAATCGACCGTCGTGACCGACGACAAGATCGAGGCGGCGGTGGCCTTCAATGCGTCGATGCGTCCCGCGCCGATGTCCATGATTTCGGTCTGTAATACGGCCGCACTGGAGACGATGGCCGATTTGATTTCGGCAGGTGTCCAGTCGTGATGCACCGCTTTGACCAATGCCGCCACCCCGGCGACATGCGGCGCGGCCATCGACGTGCCGCTCAATTCGCCCGTTTTTCCGTTGGGCAATGTCGACACGACGAACACGCCCGGCGCGACGACCTCCGGCTTCATCGAGAAATCCCATGACGGACCGCGACTGGAAAAGGAGGCGAGGTCGTCATCGCCGTCGACCGCGCCCACAGTGATTGCGGACGTCGCAATGGCGGGGCTGGGGATGTTGCCGTACTCACCGCCATTGCCGCTGGCGATGCAGAACAGCACTCCCGCCCTGGTTGCATTTTCCACCGCCTTCGCCACGGGATCATCCTCCTGGGCCATCCCGCCGAGGCTCATGTTCGCAATGTCGGCGTGATCGGAGGGATCGCCGTTCTGGTCGGGATCGACGGTCCGCTCCACCGCTGCAATGACCGCGTCTTCCGTTCCGCCGCGCGGCCCCAGGCATTTGTATGCGAGGAGAGAAGCGTCGGGAGCGACGCCGGTGAGCTCGTCCGAATTCGCGGCAATGATGCCGGCGACGTGCGTGCCGTGTCCGACGTCGTCCATTGGATCGCTGTCCTGATTGGCAAAGTCGTAGCCGCCGAGGACTTTGTAGGCGCTGCCGATTCCGCCGCCGAGGGCGGGGTGGGTGTAATCGATGCCGGTGTCGATGACCGCGACGACCACGCCTTTGCCGCGTGTCGCGCGCGCGGTCCACACTTTGTCGGCGCCGACCTGAATGATGTTGTCCGTCACCATCGGCTGGAACGTCCGCGCAACGTGCACAGAGGCGACATACGGCAGCGCTCTGATGGCCTCAATCATGTCGCGGCGCGTGTGCACACCCGCGCCAAACAGCACGCGCGAGTACGCATACGTAATGCGCGACCCCTCGGCAGCAGCGTCGGTGCGCACGCGCGCTCTGGAAGTCGAATCGAGCCCGCCCAGATCGCGCCTGAATTGCTCGAGACGCTCCGGCAATGCGGCGATGCGCGCCTGCATTGCGGAGACCTGCATTGTCGCCGTTGCGGACCACGCGGCGGCTGCGGGCGGCTGACGGAACTGCACGATGAGGTCGATCATCGGACCGGTATCGGCGCGTTTCTGCGCTGCGGCGGCGGCTTCGATGGCCGGCCGCTGGCGAGACTGCGCGAAGAGCGAAAAGGGAACGATCGCGATCGCAATGGTGGCGAGGAAAGCGCGCACGATTCGGCTTGTCATGATGGTGACAAGGATACGGATGACGCGGACCGGCGGTTACGCCCGTGGTGTGAAGCGCCCGGAAGCGGGGGCAAGCTGGCGAAAAGTGCGGACGAAGGGTCGGCGTGCGGAGACGTTAGGCGGACGAAACGCCGCGCTCAATGCGACACAGCACGATGGCGCGCCGGCGCATCGAACACGGTGAACGCCGGCGCGAGCGTAAAGTTCGCGTCGTTTCCTGCCGTATCTTCGATGTGAAAGCGGAGATCGACCGAACCGGTGATCGCGCTCGTCGCTGCGGCGAGATCGACGCGGAACATCGTCCCGATTCCATTGGCCGGCTGCAGATACTGGCGCGTGACCACAGTGGCGGGCAGCGGATGCCACTCACCGCCATTGTGGGCGCGATATTCGACGAGCGTTGCCTCCTCGAGCGGCGGGATGCGCTGGATCTGTTCATTGCGCGCATTTCCCTTCTCGTCGGCGATGGCGAACAACAGCACTGCGTGCGTGCCGCGGCGGACGATGGACGTCTGGACGTGATCCTCATCCTCGATGCGCATGGCCGTGTATTTCGGCAGCAGCCGGTCGTCCTTCGACGTATCGGCGTGACCGGTGAAACGGACCTCCGCGCGGATTCCGGCTACAGTGATGCCGGGCAGCGTTGCTTCGACGCGATAGCGTCCCGGCGGCGAGGCAATGCTCCGGAAAGCCGAGCGCTTGTCCTTCGCCAGGAGCGTGCCGGCCGCGTCATAGATGGCCACGTCCGACTGTGCCTGATTGCCGGTCAGCCGTTCTCCGAAGGCGCCGCGCCACGTCAGTTCTGCGCCCACAGAGGCGGGAAGCCAGCGGAAATCGGGGGCCGGATACGCGAAGCCGTCGCCGGCCGAGATCAGCTCTCCAGGCCGCGGGCGATAGGCCATGGGCGACGGCGGCTGCGTGAGATACGAGTCGACGCGCGGACCGTCATCGTCCGCATAGATCTGGAGATACTCGGTCTCCGCACACGGCCCGTACTGGCACGGTGCATAGCGGCTGAACAACGATGCGAGCTGCACCTCCGGACCGGCGGACGTCGTGAAAAAATAATCGAGGTCGCCGGTCACCGATGGGTATGTGTAGCCGGCGATGCCACCGGCGTAAATCTGCCCCGGCGGCGCCCCGCCGATGTGCAGCCTGCTCCAGCCGTAGGTCGGGCCGGTGACCGCGCCGGATCCGATGAAACGCAAACGCTGGTGCATCCAGGCCGAATGCGAAACAGTCTCGCGATTGGTTTCGAGGCCATCCAGCGGCTCGTGCGCGGCATAGTAGTGCGCATACGGGTACGGTTGGCTGCAGGTCGTCGCGGTATAGATCTTCACGCGCGGCGACATCCTGCTGAAGCGAACATACCGCGGTGCATCCGGATACTGCAAGTTCGCCTGCTGGTAGTAGGCGGTATAGGTGCCGTCCGGAAATCCAAGCACGACCTCGTCCCGGCACGTGCGGCCGAACGCGAGGAGCCTGCCGTCCGGCGCGGGCGTTTTGCCGGTGTCGATCGTGTATTTCGCGTCATTGAAGTCGACCGTCACACGAGGCGCCGTTCCGCGAATCTCGACGGATTCCGCAATCACGACGCGCGGATGCGTATATCCGGTCTCCGCCATGACCACGTCCACTGTGCCGTAACCCCAGAATTTCCGCGCCCGATGCCTGAACTCGCGCGTGGCCGACTTGCGACGATCGCCGTGCAGTTCCGCGGTGAGGCGGCCGTAATAGTTTCCTGCGTCAATGGTGAGGAACGCCCCCTCGACGCAACTCCATGGAATGTGAAACGGCGTCGCGCCGCCCGACCAGACCACTTGTCCGCCAAAGGAAAACGAGCCCACTGGCGGCACCGCCGACTTATGGATCGTCAGATCGACAATGAGGTCTTTTGATTGTCCCGCTGCGAGGGTGATGACCGACGGCGTGACTGTGACCGCAACCCCGTCGCGTAATCCATCCACGCGCGCAGTGAGCGTCTGTGGATTCGCACTGTCATTGTGCAGCGTCAAACGGCGCCTTTGCTGCCACAGGTCCGCGTCCCAGGGAACCTGACCGAAATCGATGGTGGACATGGACGACAGGATTGCGGCATTGGTCGCCTGCAATGCGTCGACGCGGCCTGCACCGGCGGCCATGATGTCCGCCTGCAGGACAGTGGCGCCAGTCACAATGGCTGACTTGATTTCGGCCGGCGTCCAGTGAGGATGCACTGCTTTGACCAGCGCCGCGACGCCGGCGACATGCGCGGCAGCGAGCGACGTTCCACTCGACGGGAACCAGGCCACTGTGGCAAGGTCCGCCCCCGGCGCCACGACTTCCGGCTTCGTCCGAAAATCCCAGGAGGGGCCGCGCGTACTGAACGAGGTCACTGTATCGGTGGAATCGACGGCGCCCACTGTGATGGCGGAGGGCGCATTTCCCGGCGACGAGATATTGCCGTACTGACCATCTTCGCCAGAAACAGCGCAGAACAGAACGCCCGCCCTGGTCGCATTTTCCACCGCTTTCACCAGCGGATCGTTTTCTGTGGCCACGCTGACGATGGTCATGATGGCGACGTCCGCGTGATCGGAGGGACTGCCATCTTCGTTCGGATCGACCGTGCGCTCGATGGCGGCGAGCACCGCTCCTTCCGAGCCGCCCCACGGGCCGATGGCCTTGTACGCAAGGAGCGTCGCATCGGGCGCGATGCCGGTGAGGCCCTTGGCATCGGCGGCAATGATGGAGGCGACGTACGTTCCATGGCCGTACTGATCGATCGGGTCGTCGTCGAACTCGTCAAAGTCGTAGCCGCCGGCGACTTTGAAGCCGGGCCCGAAGCCGCCGCCGAGGGCGGCGAGCTTGTAGTCGATGCCGGTGTCGATGACGGCGACGACGACGCCTTTGCCGCGCGTGTGGTGTGTGCTCCAGACTTTGTCGGCGGAAATCTGCTGGATGTTCTCCGAGCCGAGCGGCTCGAACGTGCGCGCGAAATGAACCGCCGCGACATACGGCAAGGCGGCGATCGACGGCACCATCTCCCGCGGCACGCGCACCGCCGCACCGAAGAGCACCCGGGCGTAAGTGTTCGTGATCCGCGCCTCCTCACGCGCTTCGTCCGTGGCGACATCGGTCTGCACGTGCGCATTCAGTCGCCCGAGATCACGCCGCAGCTCCTCGATGCGCGAGGGCAGCGCAGCGGTGCGCGCCTGCATCGCATTCGTCTCCATCGCCGCACCGCTCGACGCCGAAGCCACCGCCGCCGGCTGCCGCATCTCGACGATCAGATCGACCATTGCCCCCTGCCCGAAACACGGCAGCGCAACCGCCAAAACGATGACCGGGACGAACAGCCGCGAGAGTGTGCGGATCATGGATGCCCGTAGCTTACGCTGAATCGCGGCTGGCAGGTTATTTGGTTGTTGGGTTGGGGTTGTCGGTTGTCGGTTGTCGGTTGTCGGTTGGTTTGAGGTTGTCCGTTGTCCGTTGTCCGTTCGGGGTGATGTAGCGCCAGTGGCAAACGGATAACGGACAACGGATAACGGACAACGGATAACGGACAACCCCCACCGACAACCGAGAACCGACAACCGACAACCGACAACCGACAACCAGCAAGCAACCACGGACACCCCAGAAATGTCCCCCTACTTCGACGGCCTCTGGCTCGTACGCCTGCTGTTTCAGCGGGGGCTGTCCTTTCTCTATCTGGTCGCCTTTCTCTCCACGCTCAACCAATTCCCCACCCTCCTCGGCGAGCGGGGGTTTCTGCCGGTGCGGCATTTTCTCGATCGGGTGCGCTTCCGCGACGCGCCGAGCCTTTTTCACTGGCGCTACTCCGACCGGCTGCTGCGCATCGTCGCCTCGACCGGCGCCGCGCTCTCTGCACTGACGCTCCTCGGCATCACGGAACGGATGCCGCTTCCCGCGTACATGGCCGTCTGGCTGGTCATGTGGGCCTTGTACCTCTCGATCGTCAACGTCGGCCAGACCTTCTATGGCTTCGGCTGGGAGTCGATGATCGTGGAGGCGGGCTTTTTCGCCGCGTTCTTAGGACCGCGTCATTACGCACCGCCGGTGATTGTGATTCTCATCTTTCGCTGGATGCTCTTCCGGGTCGAATTCGGCGCGGGGCTCATCAAACTGCGTCACGACCAATGCTGGCGCGATCTCACCTGTCTCTACTATCACTATGAGACGCAGCCGCTGCCGAATGCCACCAGCTGGTACTTCCACCGCCTGCCGAAGCCATTTCACCGATTCAGCGTCGCCTACAGTCATTTCGTGCAGGTATTCGTCCCCATCTTCGTCTTTGCGCCGCAGCCGGTTGCCAGCATTGCGGCGGCATTTCTCATCTCCCAGCAACTGCTGCTCATCGTCAGCGGCAACTACTCCTGGCTGAACTGGCTCACCCTCGTCCTCGGCATCACCGCCTTCAGTGACTCCGCACTGGCGCCGGTCCTTCCTCTCGCCATTCCCTCCACGTTCACACATTCGGCCGTTTACGACTGGGTGCTCTATGCATTGGCAGTGGGGACGATCGCCCTCAGCATCAAACCGCTGCTCAATCTCTTCTCGCGCAATCAGCTGATGAATTACAGCTGGAACCGCTATCACCTGGTCAATGCCTACGGCGCATTCGGCAGCATGACCAGACAGCGCTACGAGATCGTGCTGGAAGGTACCGACGCGCCGATCGTCAATGCGGGCACGCACTGGAAGCCATACGAATTCAAAGGCAAACCGGGCGATCCGATGCGGCGGCCGTCGCAGGTCGCGCCCTATCACCTCCGGCTCGACTGGCTGATGTGGTTCCTCCCCTTCTCCGTCCGCGTGCTCGGCAACCGCGTCGTCCTCCCCGGCTACGAAATGTGGTTCATCCGCTTCGTCCGCAATCTGCTGCAGAACGAACCCCAGACGCTGAAACTCATCCGCCACAACCCCTTCCCCGAGCGGCCTCCGCAATACATCCGCGCGTCGTATTACCTCTACGAATACACGAGCGCGGCAGAAAAACGGGAAAGCGGTGCGTGGTGGAAGCGGACGTTCGTGGACTATTACCTGCCGCCGGTGTCGATGGCCGCGCTGGATGCGGCAATGGGATAGGCGGTGGTTGTCGGTTGTCGGTTGTCGGTTGGTTTGAGGTTGTCCGTTGTCCGTTCGGGGTGATCTAGCGCCAGTGGCAAACGGACAACGGATAACGGATAACGGACAACCCCCAACCGACAACCGATAACCGACAACCGACAACCCCAAACAAAGTCACCCCCACGTCACAAGGAATACCCTCCCCCACGAATATCCCCCTCACGAGGACCGTTTTTCCATGTGCTCCCCGCGGTCCGGGGATCCCAGACAAGGAGAGGAAAACCCAATTGATGAGCTCCAGGTTTTTTCTTGTTGCGACGGCAGTGGCCGCTTTGTCGGTCGTCCCTTCTGTGCGTGCCGATGAACCGGCCGCGGCCGCAAAGGCGGCAACCACTCCCTCGACCGTGGCGCAGCGTTACGGCACGTGGGGTGTCGATCTCGCGGGCATGGACACGACCGTCAAGCCCGGCGACGATTTCTTCCGATATGTGAACGGCAAATGGGCGGCCTCGACGCCGATCCCGCCCGATCGCACCAGCTACGGCGCGTTCGCGATCCTCAGCGATCTCTCCAATGCGCGCGTCCGCTCGATCCTCGATCGCTGGTCCGCGGACAAGAGCCTCAAGAGCAATGCGGACGAGGCGAAGGTCGCGACGATCTATCGCACGTTCCTCGACGAGGCTACCGTCGAGAAGCTCGACATCAAGCCCATTCAGCCGCATCTCGATGCGGTGAAGAAGGCCAAAACGCGTGAGGACATCGCGCGCATCATGGGCCGCAGCGTGGCGACGTTCGGCAGCTCGTTCATCGCGCCGGCCGTATTCGACGACGCGAAGAATCCGGAGCGTTATGCGCTCTATCTCTCGCAGTCGGGCCTCGGTCTGTCCGACCGCGAGTTCTATCTGCGCGACAACTTCAAGCCGCAGAAAGAGCGCTATCAGCAGTATGTCGCCGACATGCTCCGCCTCGCCGGCTGGAGCGAGCCGGAAAAGAACGCTGCCGACATTGTGGCGCTCGAGACCCGGATTGCCGAGGCGCACTGGACGCGGGCGGAAAGCCGCGACAGGGACAAGACGTACAACCCGGCCACTGTGGCGGAGCTCGAAAAGAGCGCACCCGGATTCCCGTGGGCGGTCTACTTCAAGGAAGCAGGCATCGACAAAGCCGATCGCGCGGTCGTGCGTCAGAACACCGCACTGCCGAAAATGGCGAAAATCTTCGCCGACGCGCCTGTCAGCACCCTCAAGGCGTGGGAAGCGTTCCACGTCGTCGACGATGCCGCGCCGTTCCTCTCGAAGCGCTTCGCACAGACCCATTGGGAGTTCCGCAGCAAGTTCCTCAATGGCCAGCAGGAACCGCGTCCGCGCTGGAAGCGCGCCATTGACGCGTCGGAATCGGCCATGGGCGAGGCGATCGGCCGCACGTACGTGACCGAATACTTCCCGCCCGACTCGAAGGCGAAGATGGAGAAACTCGTCGCCGACCTTCGCACCGCAATGCGCGGCCGCATCGAGAAGCTCTCGTGGATGTCGCCGGAGACGAAGACCCGCGCACTCGACAAGCTCTCGAAGTTCGGCGTCAAGATCGGCTATCCGGTCAAATGGCGCGACTATTCGAAGCTGCAGGTTCGTGAGGGTGACCTCGTCGGCAATTTCGAGCGCGCTGCGAAATTCGACTGGAACTATGACGTGCATCGCATCGGCAAGGCGGTCGACGAAGACGAATGGGGCATGACCCCGCAGACGATCAACGCCTATTACTCGTCGTCGAAGAACGAGATCGTTTTTCCGGCCGCGATTCTGCAGCCGCCGTTCTTCGATCCGAATGCCGATCCCGCCGTCAATTACGGTGCAATCGGCGGCGTCATCGGCCACGAGATCACGCACGGCTTCGACGATCAGGGCCGCAAGTCCGACGGCGAAGGTGTGCTGCGCGACTGGTGGGCCACTGAAGACGCCACGAAGTTCGAAACGCAGGCCACGCGCCTCGGCGCTCAGTACGAAGCGGTGCCGTTCCCGCAGCTGCCGGGTCTGCACCTCACCGGCCGTCTGACCATGGGCGAGAACATCGCCGACCTCGGCGGCATCCTGCTCGGCCTCGACGCTTACAAGGTGTCGCTCAATGGCCAGCCCGCGCCCGTGCTCGACGGCTTCACCGGCGAGCAGCGCGTGTTCCTCGGATGGGCGCAGGTGTGGCGGACGCTGATGCGCGACGATCAGTTGCGCCAGCTCATCACCACCGACCCCCACTCCCCCGGCATGGTCCGCGCGTTCGCGCCGCTCCGCAACGTCGACGCCTGGTACGAGGCGTTCGGCGTCAAGGAAGGCGACGCCAATTACGTGAAACCGGAAGATCGAGTCCGCATCTGGTAACAACGAAAACGGCCGCCGCAAGGCGGCCGTTTTTGTTTACGCGTCTTCGCGCGTTGGTGTCGGGTGTCAGGTATCTGCGCAGTTTCGCCTGGACGGCATGACCTGCCAGTGCCGCCCAGGCGTAAAGTCCCAGACACCTGACACCCGACACCTCGCGCGCAGCGCGTAACCCGCCAACGGCGCAAATGAACCAAACTGCCGGTCGCGCGGTATATCCAACGTGATCATCGAGCGACCGAACCTGGAGGCGGAGAGCGACGGCGTGCTCGTCGGCCGCGTCGTCAATGGCGACAGCGAGGCCGCGGCCGTGCTGATCCGCCGGCATCAGAAGGCGCTGCACGGCTTTCTGCGCCGCGTTGCTCCCGACGCTGCGGACGATCTCTTTCAGGAAACGTGGATTCGCGCAATGCGCGGCGCGCCCCGGTTCGATCCCTCCTATCCCTTTCCGCCGTGGCTCTTCCGCATTGCGTGGAACCTCGTGCGCACTGACTGGAAAGGACGCGAGACCACCGAAGACGTGGCCGAGACACCGGAGGTCGCATCGGAGGTGATTCGCGCCGACGACGATCTCCTCGCGCGCGAACGCGCTTCGCGCGTGCGCCTACTGATCCGCGAATTACCGCCACGACTGGCGGAGGCGGTTTTCCTCCGCTATTACGAGGATCTTTCGGAAAAGCAGATGGCGGAACGCCTCGGCGTGCCGCGCGGCACGATCAAAAGCCGTCTGCACAATGCGCTGCGCCGCCTCGGCCTCGCAGCCACAAAGGAGTTCTCATGAACGACCATTGCGCCCAGCATCTCTCCGCACTCGTCTTCTCCATCGAGAACGGCGAGGAAATCCCGCCCGAACTGCGGGCGCATCTCGCCACCTGCGCCGAATGCGCGCGCCTGCTCGACGCGATGAACCGGATGTACAACGATCTCGACGCCCCTCCGGAAATTGCACAGGAGCGGCTCGTCGCAGCCACAGTGCAGAAAAGCGCAGCAGCCGTTTTCCACTCCATCCGCACACGCAACGTGCTTCGTGCAATCGCAACCGCGGTCGCCGTTGTGGCGGGAGGGTGGATGCTCGCCTATGGCGTGCAATCGACCGGAGAAGGATTGAGGGTCGTCGGCGTGACTCTCCTGATCGTTGCACCGCTCTTCATCGCTTCGGCATTACTGTGGTCGGTGCGCGAGCGATTGCAGGCACCGGGACAGACCGTCTTTCGCCGCCTCAAGCCGGGCCGCTGGCTCAGCGGCGTCTGTCTCGGATTGTCCGAACAGCTGAAGATGCCGGTCGCACTGCTGCGAATCGGATTCATTGCACTCTTCTTTGCGAATGCGTTCGGATTCTGGCTCTATGTGCTGCTGACGTTTCTGCTGCCGGTGCATCCTCACGATCGACAGTATCTGTGGCGCTTCCGGATCGCGCGCGCATTTCGCCGGGCATGAACAGAAACGC
>JALYOB010000415.1 GCA_030857085.1 Acidobacteriota bacterium
CCCCCCTCCCGCCCAGATCACGGCGCGCGATTTGAACTACTCCCGGGCATGGCGCGGAACGCGGTCGCCGAAGCCGCCAGAACGATCGAGCAGGGCTCCGTCACGTTTCTGTATCGCCCTCGTGTGGAAGAACAGCACGCGGACGATTTGCACGACGTGCAACGTCTGCTCATTCTGCTCAGCCCCGACGGCAGCGCGTTCGAACGGACGATTGCCATCGGCCGCAAGCGCATGCCCGCCTCCGCGCAGCGCGATCGGTTCTGGGGGTTCGTCGATCTCGTCCTCACCCCGTACGACATGCACAACGCCCTCGGCGCGCAGGTCTACGGCACCAAGACCCGCGGCCTCCGCCATCTCCCCGCCGCGCGCGCCTTCGCGAGCGGCACCTATGACATCGCCACGCACGGCTCGCATTCGCACCTGCGGTGGCAGGTCGAGCGCTTGGAGTCGGACGATCCGGTTGCGGCCGAGGTCGAGCTCGAAAGCGATGCGGATTACATCGTGACGATCGCCAATCCCGATCCGACCGCGTGGGGACTCCTCCAGCCGCCCGACCTGCAGTCGGAGCTCTTCGATGACCTCGAGCTCCACGTCACCATCCCCACGCCCTTCCCTCCCTCCCTCCAGCAGCGCTTCCGGAACCGCCGCTTCGCGCAACTCGACTCGACCGAGTGGCTCGATCATCCGGGCGCGGAGCTGGTGTTCGTCGGCGCGGGCGACTGATCGAAGACACCAGCGTCTCTTCCTCCGGACACTCACGAGCCCTCCTGCCGCGCCCGCTCGGACCTCAACTCGTTTGCCTGTCGCGACTTAGTTATTTGTAGCGATACGGCACCGATCTCGCGATAGAGCGAGGCACACCATGAAAACGAAAGCTGCGTATGACGAGACCGTCCTGATCCTCGCCCGCGACCGCGAAGCGGCCACTATGGTGGCGCAGCAGATGACGTCCGAGCGGCGGCTCGTGCTCACCGGCTGCGACGCCGCGGTCGGCTCGCTGGTGATGTCGCGCATGCCGCTCAGCTCCCTCGTCGCCGACGCGGGACTGGACGGGCCGTTCTCGATGACCGTGCTCGACCTCGTTTCCGAGGCGCGGAAACGGGCGGCGGATTGCCGGGTGGTGGTGACGACGCCGGCGCGGCACAACGCCTCATGGTGCGAAGAAGCGCGACGGCGCGGCGCGACGGAAGTCATTCGCACGACGAAGGAGCGGCGCAAAATAGCGCGCTCCAATGGTGGGGATATCCTGCACATCCCCACGCTCGACGAGATCATCGAGAGCGAACACCTCCTCCCCGCGTTTCAGCCGATCGTCGCCGTCGAAGGCGCCGGGCATCGCGCCCACGGCTTCGAGTCGCTCGCGCGATACGAAGATGGTGCGCTCACGTTCTGCGATCCGCAGTTCCTCTTCGATTACGCGCGGCTCACCGGCCGCACGGCCGAGCTCGAACTGGCCTGCCTGCGCCGCACGCTGCGTCAGGCGCGCGCGCTGCCGCGCCGCTCGAAGCTTTTCATCAACGTCCATCCGCACGTGCTGAACGACGGAGATACGTTGACGCGCACGCTGGTCGGCGAGGCGTCGGACAACGGCGTCGCACTCAGCGACGTGGTGCTCGAGATCACCGAACAGGAAAAGCTCGACGCCACGCCCGCCGTCAGCGAGACGATCGAAGAGCTGCGCGCGCACGGCATCACGTTCGCGCTCGACGACGTCGGCATCGCCTACTCGCATCTCGATCGCATCGAGTGCGTGAAGCCGTCGTATCTGAAGATCAGCCACGAGTTCGGAACCGACTTCGAAAAGAATCCGACCCGCCGCAAGATCATCAGCAACATCGTCTCGCTCGCGCGGGACTTCGAATGCAACGTGGTTCTCGAAGGCATCGAGACCGCCGCCACCTCCGGCGCGGCACTGGAGATGGGTGCGCAGTACGCGCAGGGCTTCTACTACGCGCGACCGCAGCACGCGGCCGCCCTCGCCGCGGAAGCGTAAAACGGCCCGCTCGTCCACACGCACGGGCCATTCATCCCATCGCGGTCGACACGCGCGCCTGCGCGTGTCCATGATCCGCGCGCATGTTCCGCCGTGCTCTGGCCGTTGCCACGCTCCTCTTCTCCGTCACGCTTCCCGCCGCACCTCGCGCGACACCGCAGGTGGCGATTCGCAAGCTCGTCGAGCACACCTACAAGACCGACGAACCGGGCGCGGTCGTGCTCGCGGTGCGCAACGGTGAAGTGATCTATCGCGACGCCCGCGGCCTCGCGGACATGGAGCTGCGCACGCCGCTTCGTCCCGACATGCTCCTCAAGCTCGGCTCGATCACCAAGCAGTTCACCGCCGCGGCGATCCTCACGCTCGCGCAGGAGAACAAGCTCGCGCTCACCGACCCGCTTTCAAAGTACGTCAGCGGTTTTCCCGACACGCTGACGCTCGAACATCTCCTCACCCACACAGGCGGCGTCGCCGAATACACGCCGATGCCGGAGTACGCAACCCAACTTCGGCAGGATGCGACCGTCGAATCGATCGTGTCGCTCATTCGCGCAAAGCCGCTCGAGTTCGCCCCAGGCGCGCAATTCAAGTACACCAACTCCGCCTACTTTCTCCTCGGCGCAGTGATCGAGAAGGTCACCGGCGAGACGTACGCCGCGTATCTGAAAAAAGCAGTGCTCGAGCCGAACGGCCTCACGAACACACGCATCGACAGCCTCACCGAGATCATCCCCAATCGCGTGCGCGGCTACGATCGCGACGCGAACGGCCTGCGCAACGCGACGATCTACAGTCCCACCCGCGCCCTCGCGGTCGGCAATCTGCTTTCGACCGTCGACGATCTCCGCCGCTGGAACGAACGTGCGATCGCCGATCCGCGATTCACACCTGCCTTCACGCCGTACAAGCTCGCCGGCGGCAAGGAAACCGGCTACGGCTACGGCTGGTTCCTCGGCGATCTCGAAGGCTCGCGCGTCATCGAACATGGCGGCGACATTCCCGGCTTCTCCGCGCACGTGCTCACGATTCCGGAGAAAAAGATCTTCGTCGCGGTGCTGACCAACGACGCGCAGCACACGCCCCGCCCCGACTACGTCGCAACGAAGATCGCCCTGACGCTCCTCGGCAAAACCTACGAGCCGGTCTCGATCGCGATGACGGCCGAGGCGCTCGAGACGTTCACCGGCACGTATCGCAGCGCGAACGGCACCGAACGCCGCGTCCTCCGCGAAGGAACAAAACTCTTCATCGAACGTATCGGAGGAAGGCGCAGCGAGATCGTGCCTTCCGGCCCGAACACGTTCTTCTATCCGGAGACGTTTCTGAACGTCCAATTCACTGGTGAGACGCTCGTGCTGCGCAACCGCAGCACGGAAATGGATCGAGCCACGAAGGTGACACCATCGAACCCCTGAGCGAAATCGCATCTGCAGACGCACCGAAGCGCGGCCGCGGCCGCCCGCGCCGCGAGGGAGCGGATCAGGAGATCCTCTCCGTCGCCCGCGAGCTCCTCGGCGAGCATGGCTATCGCGACTTCACCGTCGACGCCATCGCCGAACGCACCGGCATCGCCAAGACCACCATCTACCGGCGATGGCCGTCGAAAAGCGCGCTGGTCGCGGCCGCCATCGCGCCCGTGCCTGCGCGAGACGACGGGGACACGATCGCCTCGCTCCTGCACGAAACCGCGACGGTGCTGGAGCTGGTGAAAGATCCGGAAGGCGATGCGCTCGACGTCGCGCGAGCCGTTCTCGCACCGCGCCGCATGCGTATCTGCGAACTGCTCGCGCACGAAGGCGTCGGCGACGCACAGCAGACCGCCGACCTTCTGATCGGCGGCCTGCTGTCGCGCTGGCTCTGGTCGTCTACTGAACGGCGACCGCGGGGCTGATCTCCGAGATTTCGTCCGAGATCGAATACTCCTCGAGCGTGCCCTCGCCGGCCTTGCGGTAGCGATGGGTGATCGAGGTGATGAACTTGCCGCGCAGGTCGCCCTTCATGGTGAAGCGGAACGCGCCTTCGCCGATGAAGGTCGCGACGCCGAGGAGCGTTTGCGCCTGCGGGTTCGCACCGTTGTCGTTCGCGTACAGCACGACACGCGCGCGATTGCCGAGCGGCGGCGCCTCGAAGCTCGTCACGAGCGTGCCCTCGACGATGGTCGTATTCGTCGCCGCGTCGTAGCGCGCGCTGGTGAGCGTCGGCGTGTTCGGCATCCGGCCGAGATCCGACGGCGCGTTCGGCGTTGCGAGATCGAGGCCGTAGTCGATGCCGAGGTGATGGTTGTCGTAGATCGAATTCTGGATGGCGAGGAGCCGGCGTACCGACGGATGGACGGCGATCCCGAACTCCCCATTGTTCGCGATGACGTTGTTCGTGAACGACGGCCAGTCGGTGCCGATGCCGACGTACACGCCGCTCGCGCCATTCGGCAACGGCGTCTTTCCATCGGCTGCGACGCCGATGCGATTCGCGCCGACTGCCGGCATGAACGCATTCACCAGCCAGATCGCGCTGAGGCGATTGCCGCTGATCACGTTGTGTTCGATGCGCGCGTACCGCATGCCCATGACCATGATTCCGCGGAGATTCGGCATCGCGATGGTGCCGGTGGCATCGGTGC
>JALYOB010000416.1 GCA_030857085.1 Acidobacteriota bacterium
GGGTTCGAATTCTTCCGGCGCCGCACCGCGGCGGAAGAGGCGCGCGGGTTTGTCGCCGGCCAGTGTCACCACGCCATTTTCAATGCGCAGCATCGAGCCCTCGCGCAGGCCTAACACCGGGGTGGCATTTTCCTCATGAAACTCGCGGATGCGCTGCTCGCGGGTTTCGCCCTGATGCGTCGAATGCGGCTCGGGATCGAGGTAGTGGGGGTTGATCTGGAACGAGACCAGGCCTAACGCGTCGAAGGTGGGCGGGTAGACGATCGGCATGTCGTTGGTGGTCTTGATGGTCGGCGTGGCGAGGTTCGTTCCGGCGCTGGAGCCGATGTACGGTACGCCGTCCTTCACGCGATCGCGAATGGCATCGGCGAGATCGAGCGCGATCACCTGCATCAGGAGGCGGAACGTGTTGCCGCCGCCGACGAAGATCGATTCTGCCGATTCGATGTCCGCGCGGCCGCGCACCTGCGTGACGTCGAAATCCATCGTGCCGAGGCGCTCGCGGACTTTGGCGGTGTAGTTGTCGACGTCCGATTGGGCGAAAGGGACGAAGGCCACACTGCGGCGATCGCCCAGCAGCGCGCGGATTTCTGCTTCCGAATGATCGAGGAAACCGTAGCCGTGCACGACAGAGCTCGAGATGAGAAGCAGCCGCATAGGCGGCGGAGTATAGCGGCTACTTTTCGAGCCACCAGCCGAGCGGGCCGGGCGACCAGTGAAACAGGCCGAGACCTTTCGCCACCGCCACGTTGTGCACGCGCCGATTCACGCCCCACTTCTCCGACACCTGCACCGTCCAGAGATACGGCTGATCGCGCGCGAGCACGTCGTGCAGCTGGTGATAGAGATCGGCGCGGCGCGCGGGATCGAGCTCCGTTCGCGCTTCCTCCATCAACTGATCTGCTTCCGCGTTCCTGTAGCTGACGACATTCATCCCGTCCGGCGGCAGCTGCGAGGAGTGAAAAAGACTGAACGGATCGGGATCGGGCTCGTTGACCCACGACAGATACGCCGCCTGATAGTTGCGCTTCAGAATGAGATCGTAGAACGCCGCTTCCTCGCTCGCGCGGAGGTTCAGCACGACGCCGATCTGCCGCAGCGATTGCTGAAACACCTGCGCCTGATCGCGCGACGGGCCGGTGCCGGAGGTGATGAGCAGCGTCAGCTCGAACGGCTTGCCGTTGCGATCGAGAATGCCGTCGCCATCCGCGTCGTGCCAGCCGGCCGATGCGAGCAGCGCCTTCGCCGCCGTCGGGTTGTAGTCGATGGGCGTGACCTCCGGATTGTTCGCCCACGAATCCGGAGTGAACGGTCCGGTCACCGCGCGCGCCTGCCCGTGATAGAGCCGCTCGATGACCGTGTGGCGATCGAAGCTCATCGCGAGCGCGCGGCGCACCCGCGCGTCTTCGAGCATGGGATCGGAGAGATTCCACGCAATGGCGTTGTATCCGAGGCGGAAGGCGTTGAAGAACTCGATCTTGGAGGTGATGGCAGGATCGTCCTTCACCCGCGACCACGTGTCGTTGTCGACGCGCGTCACATCGACGTCGCCGCGCGTCAACGCGCGCCAGGCGGTGGCGTTGTCGGTGATCGGATGAAAGAGCACCGTCCTGATGCGCGGCTTCGTGCGCCAGTAATCGTCGCGGCGCTCGAGCTGAATGCTGCGCCCGCGTACGCGGCGGCGAATGACATACGCACCGTTGCCGATGACCTTCGTCGTCCGCTTGAAGTCGCCCTTCGCATAGACGTGCTCGGGCATGACGGCGATGTTGAACGCGAGCAGTTGCGCCGCACGCGCATCGTTGAACGCGACACGCACCGTGCGTTCGTCGATGGCGCGCGTGCCCTCGCGATCGAGCCCTTCGAACCACGACGCGAACTGCACCGACTCTTCATCGAGGATCTTGTGCAGCGTGAACACGACGTCGCTCGCGAGCACCGGCGTCTTGTCGCTGAACGTCGCCCGCGGATCGAGATGGAGGATGTACGTCTTGCCCGCGTCCTGGACTTCCCACTTAGCCGCCGTGCCGGGCACGGGATTCAGGTTCTGATCGAAATCGATGAGGGGCTCGTACAAAAGATCCAGCACCTGCCGCTCGTCTTCCGTCGTATGCAGCACGTAGTTGAGGGAGGTGGGGTCGCTCTCGAGCCGCCGAACGATGCGCCCGCCGTCCTGACCGGCGTCGGCGACGGTCGCGGTTTCCGTGGGGCGGGGCGGTTCGCGGCGGCAGGCAGCTGCGATCGTGATCAGGAGTACGGCCAGCGCGCGACGCATCGAGCGGTCATTCTAGCCGTGGGCGTGAATTGAAAATTGAAAATTGAAAATTGAAAAATCGGAGTGCGAGTCGAACCGTCTTTCAATTTTCAATTTTCAATTTTCAAATCCGCCTTACTCACTGCCAATCACCCACTTCTCATACGCATCCCCCGGCAACTCGCGCACGAACCGCGACGGTTCCATCAGGATGTCCATGCCGCTGCGGTCGCGGGACATGACGGGGAAGACGAGGTAGAGCTCCTGCCTGGCGCGGGTGACGGCCACATAGAACAAGCGCCGCTCTTCTTCTTCGCCGGGGATGACCAGCTCGCGCGTGCCTTCTTCGTCGACGATCGGCGCGTCCTGCGTTGCGCCTTCGAGCAGAGGCAGCGCTTCGTGCACTCGATTCGGCGCAATGCGGACGATGCCGCCCGGTACGCGCAGCGCGCGTTGCGAAGGGAACCTTCCGTCGGCGAGCCAGATCACGAACACGATCCGCCACTCCAGCCCCTTCGCCTGATGCACGGACGACAACACGATCTTCTCGTCCTCGGGTGCCACGACCGCCACGTCTTCGCCGGCCATCGGATTCGCGAGCGCGACTTCGTCGAGAAACTTCTCCACGTCGTCATACCGCAGCGCGTACTGCGAAAGCTGTTCGAGATCATCGAGCCGCGCCTGCGCGTTGGCGAATTTCGAGCGCGCGTAATCGCCGTAGCCTTTTTCGACGACGATGCGAATGGTCTCGGACGGGTTGCGCTTCATCGAATCGGAGGAGATGAGACGCAGCACTTCGCTCACGCTCTTCATCGATCCCGCCACGCCGCGACCACTGACTTCGACGCCGCGCAGAAACGCATCGAGCGGATTCGCCGACTGCGAAATCCTCAGCCACACCTCGGCCGCCGTTTTCTCGCCGACCTTCGGATAGAGCTTGAGCATCCGCTTCCAACTCAGCTCGTCGCGCGTGTTCGTGACGATCTTCAGATACGCGAGCACGTCCTTGATGTGCGCCTGCTCGAAGAACCGCACGCCGCTGCGGATCTCGTACGGAATGAGCCGCCGCGAGAGCTCCATCTGCAGCTCGAGCGACTGGTAATGCGAGCGATAGAGGACCGCAATGTCGCCGAGTTTTTCTCCTTCATCGCGCAGTTCGAGGATTCGCTGCGCGACGAAGGAAGCCTGTTCGAAGACGTCGTCGACGCCGACGACCGCCGGATCGGGTCCGTCGCCGCGCACGGCCTGCAGTTCCTTCTGAAATTGAAAACGATTCGCGGCGATGGAGGCGTTCGCAAGCTGCAGGATCTGCCGCGTCGATCGATAGTTCGTCTCCAGCTTGTGAATCGTCGCCTCGGGGAACCGCAGCGGGAAGGTGAGGATGTTCTCGAACGACGCGCCGCGAAAGGAGTAGATCGACTGCGCGTCATCGCCGACGACCATCACGTTCCGCCGCACCGAGGCCATCGAGTCGATGATGTCGGCTTGGAGTTTGTTCGTGTCCTGATACTCGTCGACGAGGATGTGGCGATACCGGCGCTTGAGCGATTCGGCGACGTCGGTGTGCTCGTCGAGCAACACCTTCCAGAACACGAGCAGGTCATCGAAATCCATCGCATTCGCATCGCGCTTGCGCTCTTTGTAGCGGCGGAACACGTTCACGATCTCGTCGCCGTACATCATGAAGTGCGGGTAGTTCTGTTCGAGATGCAGCTCGAGCGGCGTGCGTGTGTTGATGAGAAACGAGTAGATGTCGAGAAGGACGTCGCCTTTCGGGAAGCGCTTGTCCAGCGTCTTGATGCCGAGCGAGGAGACGGCCGACTCCATCATCTCTTTCGCGTCTTCGTCATCGAGGATGGAGAAGTTGGAGCGATAGCCGATCGCATCCGCATGACGCCGCAGCAATCGATTGCCGATCGAGTGAAACGTGCCGCCCCAGATGCGTCGCGTGTCGACGGTGACGAGCTGCTCGACGCGCGAGAGCATTTCGCGCGAGGCCTTGTTGGTGAAGGTGACGATGAGAATCTCGGACGGATCGATGCCGTCTTCGATGAGCCGCGACACGCGATAGGTGAGCGTGCGCGTTTTCCCGCTGCCCGCGCCCGCGATGACGAGCATCGGCCCTTCGCCCGCCATGACCACTTCGAGCTGTTCCGGATTCAGCTCGTCTTCATAACGAACCTTGTACTGCTTCTGCGCCTTCGCCGGCTGCTTGAGCGTGTAGCGGCGGACTTTGGTGGGGAGGGTCATTGTGCGTGTTGGAGTTCCTCGGAGTTCCTCGGAGTTCCTCGGAGGAGCGGATCGGCCGAGGTACTCCGAGGTACTCCGAGGTACCGAGGTACTCGTCTCC
>JALYOB010000417.1 GCA_030857085.1 Acidobacteriota bacterium
ATTGAGAGCGGCGGCTCTGCCGCCGCACTCCAAATCACTTCACGCGGTAGCCCATGTTTCGCAACTCGTCCGCCACCCGGCCGAGGTGATCGCCCTGAATCTCGATCTCCCCTTCTTTTGCCGTCCCGCCCGAGCCGCATTTTTTCTTCAGGGTCTGCGCGACAGTGGCCAGTTTCTCGGGCGTGTGCTGGAACCCTGTCGCCAGAGTCACAGTCTTCCCGGCCCGCCGCTTCTTGTCGATCGTGACGCGGATGGTCTGCTTTCCGGGGTCGGCGTCGGTGGGGACGTCGAGCTTCCCCGACTCCCGTAATTGCTTCGCTTGTTCCGGATCGCTCGTCCAGACGAGCTTCGAGTTCGCCATGCATCGCATACTCTACGCGAATGGATGATCCGCGCTTCTATCGAGGGTGGCGCAGGCCCGGTCCGGTGCCGCCCGGCGGCGTCGAAGCCGAGCCGGGCGAGACTCTCGACTTCATCTGCGGCGATTACCGCATTTTTCAATACGAGAAGGGGCATCGCTATTCGACCGACGACGTGCTCACCGCCTGGTACGGCACCACCCACGCTCCGCGCGTCGCCCGCGCCGCCGACCTCGGGTCGGGCATCGGTTCGGTCGCATTGATCTCCGCCTGGCGCCTGCCCGGCGCGACCTTCTGTACGGTCGAGGCGCAGGGAATCTCTTTACGCCTCGCACGCAAAACCATGCGCTACAACGGCCTCGAGTCGCGCTTCACGCTCTATCACGGCGACCTGCGCGACGAATCGATTCTCGCGAACGAAGAGCCGTTCGATCTCGTCACCGGCTCGCCGCCCTATTTCCCTCCCGGCACCGCCACAGAGGCGGACCACAAGCAGGCCATTCCCGCGCGCATCGAAGTCCGCGGCTCTGTTGCCGATTATGCGAAAACAGCCGCACGCATTCTCGCGCCGGGCGGATTGTTCGCCTTTGTGTTTCCAACACTGCAATTGAGCCGCGCATTGAGCGCCATTGAAGATGCAAAGCTGAAACTAATCCGCCGCCGCGACATCGCCTTCAAAGCAGGCGAAACGCCATTGATTACACTCTTTGCCGCTTCGCGAGCGGAAGACATTCCGCCGACGTATGAGGCTTTCGTTGAACCGCCGTTGACCATTCGCACGCGCGACGGCGGCGTCGACCCCGAATATTCGGCGATCCGCATGAGCTTCGGATTTCCTCCAGGAAACGTGAAATGAACGTATTGACCATTCCGGGATTGTGGAACTCAGGACCTTTGCACTGGCAGACGCATTGGGAGCCGAAACATGGCTGGACGCGCGTGCAGCAGCGCGATTTCGACCGTCCGGACAAAGACGAGTGGGTCGCGACTCTCGATCGCGCCATTCAAGCCCAACCCTCACCCCCGATCCTCGCCGCCCACAGCCTCGGATGCACGCTCGTCGCACAATGGGCAAAGGATCGCGGCGGCAGCGGCGTTGCCGGCGCGTTTCTGGTCGCCCCCAGCGACGTCGAAGCACCCGGCTATCCGGAAGAAGGCCGCAGCTTCAGTGCAATGCCGCTCGTGCGGCTCCCCTTCCCCTCCATTGTGGTCGCAAGCACGAACGACGAATACGTGAGCGTCGCTCGCGCGCGCCAGTTCGCCGACGCATGGGGCTCGGAACTGATCTTCATCGGCGACGCCGGCCACATCAACGGCGCCTCAGGTCATGGCCCGTGGCCGGAGGGGGAAAGGATGTTGCTAAAGTTGGTCGAGAGAGTGGGCTGAAACCGTTATCCGTTATCCGTTGTCCGTTCAGGGTGCATGTTCGCCTGAGGCAACACATCACCCGAAACGGAGAACGGACAACGGACAACCGCCGTAATCAATGTCCCCTCAACGCCGTCAAGGACGCCTGCGCCAGCACGTGTCCTTTGATGATGAAACGTAATTTCCGCCAGGTCATCGGCGTGCCGGCGTCGTCGAAAGGCGGCATGTCGAGGGCGTAGACCGTGAAGCGGTATTTGTGCGGGGCGCCTTCGGGCGGGCAGGGGCCGTCGTATTTGCGGCGCAGGAAGTCATTGTAGGCGTGGCGTCCGCCGCCGGGGAGATCGGGGTCATTGGAGCCGGCATTTTCCGCGAGCGATGTCGTCGTCGCGGGGATGTTGTACGCCACCCAGTGAATGAAGCCGTCGCCGCCGCGCGCCTCATAGTCGTCGCAGATCAGCGCGTAGGTCTGCGTCCCCGCCGGCGCACCCGTCCACGTCAGCTGCGGCGAGGCATTCGGGCCATTACAGTCGAGGCCATTGAGCACCGTGCTGTCGGGCATCGTCTCCCCCGCGCGCATGGTGCTGCTCGTCAATTGAAACGCCGAAACCGGCTGCGTCGCCGTGTGAGCACAATGAATCGCGAAAAGGAAGACCGGCAGAAGAAAGGCGGCTTTGCGCATGCCGCCTTTCTACCACAAGCCTAGTGGCCGCCGGCGCGCACGAGGTCCATGGTCGAGGTGAGCGCCTCGAACATCCCCGCTTCGAGATCGAGATTCAGATCGGCGAGTTTTTTCTGCAGATCGACCAGCGACTCCCGTTCGCGGCGTCCGATGGCCACACCCATCGCGAGGTCCTGCTGGATGAAATGCGTCTGGTCGACGATGAACTTCGACAACGCATCCAGGTCCGCCATCGCGCTCTGCGAACGCGCCCGCTGCAACTCCTCGGCGATCTTGCTGAGGGCGGTGAGCGTGCGGCCGCCTGCGACGGGTTGTTCGCGCGCGCGGCGCAATGCGTCATCCGTCCGCTCGATCGCCTTCTCGATTGCGGCGTTCTTCTGAAAATCCTTCAGATCGCCGGTCGCTTTGACCATCTGCGCGACGATGAAGGCGTCGCGCTTGATCCCTTTGGTCAACAGTTCCAGCCGTTTCGAATAGTTGAAGACGGCGACGCCGACCTCGTTCGGGATGCGGACCGGCCTGCCGGATTCGGGTTCCTGCGCGGCCAGCGAGGCGGCGGCAAAGACGCAGCAAAGCAACGACATGATGAATTTGCGCATGTCTCTGCGACGAGCGAAGCGCCCGCGGGTTTCGCTTACGCCATGCCGAACCAGCCGTCGTCGCGTGCCCGTGCGAGCCGCGCCGCGAGGTACTGCCACAATGCGGGGCTCCCCTGTTCGATCTGCGCGCGCACGCGGCGCACCACGCGTTCGTATGTGATCCCGTTCTCGCGCCAGCTCTGTCCGTTGTTGTTGAGATTCAGAATGACCGGCATCGCCCGGTCCACCGAATGTGCGAACCGCGCCTCTGCGGTCTGCGCATCTTCGAACTCCTGCCAGAGCGCGAGAAACTCCGAACGCTGCGGCTCTGCCAGCAACCCGAAAATGCGCTGCACGCACGCGAGTTCGGCCGCTTTCCGTTCGGCCAGCCCCTCTTCCACGAAGGCAATCGTGTCGCCCGTTTCGATCTCGCCGAGGTCGTGGACCAGGAGGATGCGGACGACGCGGTTGAGGTCGACGGGAGCTTCCGCGTAAGGCGCGAGCGCCTGCGCGAGCATCGCCAGTTGCCAGCTGTGCTCGGCCGAATTCTCATAACGGTCGGTGCCGCGCACACGGATTTTGCGGGTGATGGCCTTGAGGCGGTCGACCTCGAGAATGAAGTCGACGACCTCCTGCATCGAGCCTGCGACGTTGTCGATGAATCGTGACATGGGCGCGCATCCTACCGCAGCACAACCGAGCTATCGGGTCACGGTGGTGGCGGCGCCGGGACGCTGAGCCGACAAGACCCGGGCCAGCGCCGCCGCCTGTTCCCGGATCTCCGGAATGGCCGTCGACTCCCACAATGCGGGGCGGCGCAGCGGGCCTAACGTGTAGAGATGGTCCACAGGTTGACCATCGTTGCCGATCAGGCGGCCGTCTTCGGCCGTCTCTACGCCTAACCGAAGCGGATCGGGCACCAGCCATCCCGCGCGGCGCAGCTGCACGACCAGCGGCAGGTCGAGCCGTGCATAATCGGACGCGGGGCCGGTGCAGTTGATCACCCGCGCAACCTCGACCGTGCGAATGGAATTCGTCCCGCTCGGACGCCACGTCACGGCCAATCCATTGTTCCGCGTTTGCACATCGAGAATGCGTCCGCGCAGCACCTCCACCGAGAGCTCCGCGCGCACTTCCGGCGCGGCGCGATGGCGATGCACATCCCACACATTGCGCAGATGGCGCACGAACGAACCTCGCTGCGCGAGCGACCAGCTCTGCCAGATGGCGCCGGTATGCGGCCGGAGGCTGTCGATCACCGGACGCCATTCCGCACCTTCTTCGATCTGCCTGCGCACCCAGCGCAATGCACCGCGCGGCGACGCGAATTCAGGCGGGATTTCGGCGAGCGGCCGCGGTGTCGCGGGCGCATGCGCCTGCGGCAAACGGCCATTACGTGAGAGCGCGTAAATCGGTCCGGTGTGCCCCTCATGACGGATCGCCACGGCGACGTCCACCGCCGTCAATCCGCTGCCGATCAACAAAACCGGCGCATCGGCAGGCAGTCCGATCGCCGCGCCGGGAGCCCACGGATCGCGCACATACTCCTGCGGCACGTCGCCATCGAAATGCAATGG
>JALYOB010000066.1 GCA_030857085.1 Acidobacteriota bacterium
CCGGAAACCTACTCCGTCAATCCACGCTCTTTGAGCAGCGGCTCGACGCGGGGGTCGCGGCCGCGGAAGCCGCGGTACATCTGGGCGGGGTCGATCGACGCGCCGCGCGAGAGGATCATGTCGCGGAAGCGCTGGCCGTTCGCACGGGAGAGGCCGCCATTCTCGACGAACCAGTAGTACGCGTCGTGGTCGAGCACTTCCGACCAGAGATACGCGTAGTAGCCGGCCGAGTAGCCGCCGCCCCAGATGTGCGAAAAGTACGTCGAGCCGTAGCGCGGCGGAACCTGCTCCATCGCCACGTTGAAGCGCTGCAGCGCGGTGCGCTGGAACGCCTGCACGTCCTGCAGCGGCGTGTCGGCCGGTAGCGTGTGCCACGCCATGTCGAGCAGAGCCGCCGCGAGGTACTCGGTCGTGCCGTAGCCCTGATTGAAGGTCGACGACTTGCGGATCTTCTCGACCAGCGCCTGCGACATCGGCTCGCCGGTCTGGTAGTGCTTCGCGAAATTCGCGAACACCTTCGGCTCGAGCGCCCAGTGCTCATTGAACTGCGATGGGAACTCGACGAAGTCGCGAGGCACGTTCGCGCCCGAGAGCGTCGGGTACTTCACGTTCGAGAGCATGCCGTGCAGCGCATGGCCGAACTCGTGGAACATCGTGGTCACGTTGTCGAAGCTGAGCAGTGCGGGCTGGCCGGCGGCTGGCTTCGGCACGTTGAGCACATTGTAGACGACCGGATGCGTGCCGAGAAGGTGGCTCTGGTCGACGAAGGTGTCCATCCAGGCGCCGCCGCCTTTGTTCTCGCGCTGGAAGTAATCGGCGTAGAAGAGCGCCAGCGACTTGCCGTCCTGATCGAACACTTCGAAGACGCGCACGTCGGCGTGGTAGACCGGGAGGTCTTTCCGCTCCTTGAACGTCAGGCCGTAGAGCTGATTCGCGGCGTAGAAGACGCCGTCGCGCAGCACGCGGTCGAGCTCGAAGTACGGACGCACCTGCGACTCGTCGAGGTCGTACTCCGCCTTACGGACCTGCTCGGCGTAAAAGTCCCAGTCCCACGGCGCGAGCTGGAATCCCCCACCCTGCTTGTCGATCAGCTGCTGCATCTTCGCCACTTCGGCGCGCGCTTTCGCGGTCGCGCCCGGTGCGAGATCGGTCAGGAGCTTGAGGGCGTTCTCGGGATTCTTCGCCATCTGCTCTTCGAGACCGTACGCCGCATAGTTCGGGTATCCGAGGAGCTTCGCGCGCTGGGCGCGGAGCTGGGCGAGACGCTGCACGATCTGCGAGGTGTCGCTCTCGCCGCCGTGACGGCCGCGGTTGACCGACGCCTCGAACAGACGCTGGCGCAGCGCACGATTCTTCAGCGACGCGAGCGCCGGCTGCTGGGTCGTGTTCTGGAGAGCGAGGACGTACTTTCCTTCCATCCCCCGCTCTTTCGCGCGAGTGGCAGCCGCGGCAATGTCGCCTTCGCTCAGCCCTTCGAGCTCTTCGCGCGTATTGACGACGATCGCGCCGCCGGTGGTCTCGGCGAGCACGCGCTCGCGGAACTTCGTGGTCAGCGACGACTCTTCCTGATTGAGCGCGCGCAACGTCGCCTTGTCGGCTTCGCTCAGCTGCGCGCCGGCGCGGATGAAGTTGCGGTAGGTCTTCTCGAGGAGAACCTTCGATTCGGCGTCGAGCCCGAGCGTCTCGCGGCGGTCGTAGAGCGCCTTGACGCGCGAGAACAGACGCGGATTCATGTAGATCGCGTCCTGGTGCGCGGCGAGTTTCGGCGAGATGTCCGCCTCGATCTTCTGCAGCGTGTCGTTCGTGTTCGCGCCGGTGAGGTGGAAGAAGACCTTCGCGGTGCGCGTGAGGAGCTCGCCCGACCGCTCCATCGCCTCGATCGTATTCACGAACGTCGGCGCCTCGGCACTGTTGGCGATCGCTTCCATCTCCGCGATCTGGCGGCGCATCCCTTCTTCGAGCGCGGGCTGAAACTGCTCGTCGCGGATGAGGTCGAAGCGCGGCGCCTGATACTGAAGATTGCTCATCGTAAAGAACGGATTCGAGGCAGTGTTGCTGGTCGTGTTGGTGGAGGTGCTCGTGGTGGATGGAGTGCCTGCTGCGGGGGTGGTGCCTTGCGCCGGCGTCTGTGGTGCGGGCATCTGCGTACAGGCCCCCACCGCCAGACTGAGCGCGATCAGGGAGATTTTCTTGTTCATCGCCCGATCAGAACACAGTTGAGGAGCGATGAAGTTCACGCTGCCGTGAACGCACGGCGACGAATCGCGCCCGCGTAGAATCCCCGCACATGTTCACCTTCAACCCCTTCGCCCTGCCGTGGGCGGCGGTCGCGCTGATTCTGTTCGTGCTCGCGGGGGTGATTTACGCGCGGCAGAGAGCGTCGCGCGTGGCGGTGCTGTTCTGTCTGATGATCGTGCTGGTCGCGATCTGGTTCAGCGGCTTTGCGGTCATGTTCTGCGCGACCGGCATCGACGCCGCGAACGTCGCCGCGCGGCTTGCGCTCGCCGGTATCTGCTTTCTTCCTGCGACGATCTACGACTTCACCGCCACCGCGCTGCGGCTGCGGTCGACACGACGGTTCCTCATTCGCGCCGCATGGGTAGCGGCCGCGGCGTTCGCGGCGGTGACGCTGTTCACCTCCGGCATGGTCGGCGATGTGGCCCGCCATGCGTGGGGCTTCTATCCGCTCCGCGGTCCGGCCACGATTCCCTTCCTTCTCTACTTCGCGGGCGCGCTCGGCACGCAGCTCTTCGAAGGAATCGCCGAGTGGCGGCGCACCGACGATCGCAACCGGCGTCAGCGCGTGTTCAAGCTGATGCTGAGCTTCATCGTCGTCTACATCGCCGCGCTCGACTGGCTGCCGATGTTCGGCGTCGCGATGCGGCCGATGGGCTACGTTCCCGTCATCGCATTCATGATCGTCGCGTGGGGGACGATCCGGCGCCATCGCTTTCAGCCGATCACCGCCGCACGCGCCGCACGCGAGATTCTCGACACGATGGCGGACGCGCTGTTCGTGCTCGACGCCGCCGGCAACATCCGCGTCGTCAATCACGCCGTCCACGAGCTCCTCGGCTACCGCTCCTCCGATCTCGCCGGCCGTTCGATCGACAAGCTCGACGAGACGCAGGGCGACGAGACGATCTCCCGCACGCTGCGCGATCTCGCGCGGCGCGGTCCGATCCGCGATCAGGAGCGCGTGCTGCGCCACAGCGACGGACATGCGATCGACGTCAGCGTCTCGATCTCCCCGGTCGGCGAACGCGATGCGCAGGAAGGTGCCGTCGTCATCGCGCGCGACATCCGCGCGCGCAAACGTGCCGAGGAGGAGTTGAAGGATGCGATGGTGCGGCTCGAGCAGAGCAATCGTGAGCTCGAAGACTTTGCATACGTCGCCTCGCACGACCTGCAGGAGCCGCTGCGAAAAATCCAGGCGTTCGGCGACCTGCTCAAAACCAAATACGCGGGCGCACTCCCCGATCAGGGACGCGACTACATCACCCGCATGCAATCCGCCGCGGGACGCATGCAGGTGCTGATCAACGATCTCCTCTCGTTCTCACGCGTGACGACCAAAGCGCAGCCGTTCGTGCCTGTCGACCTGCACGAGATCGCGACCGAAGTGATCAAAGACCTCGACGGCCGCGTGCACGACACCGGCGGCCGCATCGAGCTCGGAGCGTTGCCGGTCATCGAAGCCGATCCGCTGCAGATGCGGCAGCTGCTGCAGAACCTCGCCGGCAACGCGCTCAAGTTCCATCGCGAAGGCACCGCGCCCGTCGTCGAAATCCGCGGCGAACTGCAGAACGGCCATTGCCGGATCATCGTCGCCGACAACGGCATCGGCTTCGATCAAAAGTACGCCGACCGCATTTTCACGATGTTTGAACGCCTGCACGCACGCACAAAATACGAAGGCACCGGTATAGGCCTCGCCATCTGCCGCAAAATAGCCGAACGCCACGGCGGCTCGATCACCGCCCACGGCCGCCCGGGAGAAGGAGCGGAGTTCGTGGTGACGTTGCCGGCGAAGCATGCGCATTAGAGGAATTGAAAATTGAAAATTGAAAATTGAAAGATTGCTCATCGAAGCAGCGCCCAGCTCGCGCGCCACGTTTTCAATTTTCAATTTTCAATTTTCAATTCAACCCAGCGACGACCGAACAAAGAGACGATAGACGAATGACCACCCCCGCCCGTCCCATCGTGATCCTGCTCGCCGACGATGACGAGGAGGACCGCATGCTGGCTGCTGATGCGCTCGAGGCGAGCCGCGTGGTCAATGATCTGCGCTTCGTCGAAGACGGCGAGGAGCTGCTCGACTACCTCTATCACCGCGGCCGCTACTCCGCGGCGGGCGCGTCGCCCACTCCCGGACTCATCCTGCTCGATCTCAACATGCCGCGCAAAGATGGGCGCGAGGCATTGCGCGAAATCAAAGCCGATCCCGAACTGCGCCGCATTCCGGTGGTCGTGCTCACGACCTCCAAAGCAGAAGAAGACATCTATCGCACGTACGACCTCGGCGCGAACTCGTTCATCACCAAACCGGTCAGCTTCGAAGGGCTGGTGGCGGTCATGCGCGACATCGGCCGCTACTGGATCGAAATCGTCGAGCTGCCGCCTGACTCCATTGATTGAAGCCATTGACTGAAACCGAAGATCGCGCGGTACGGCTGCTCCTCGTCGAGGATGACGAGGACGATTTCGTGCTCACGCGCGAGCTCCTCAGCGATGCGAAACGCACGCGCTTCGAGCTCGATTGGATCGCCACGTTCGACGAGGCACTGACCGCGCTCGCCACGAGCACGCATGACGTCTGTCTCATCGACTACCGCCTCGGCGAACACGACGGACTCGAACTGCTGCGGCACGCGCGCGAGCTCGGCGTCGCCGCGCCGCTCATCCTCCTCACCGGCCAAGGCGGCGGCGACATCGATCTCGCCGCAATGCGCGCCGGCGCGGCCGACTATCTCGTCAAAGGCAACATCGACGCGCCTCTCCTCGAACGATCGATTCGTTATGCGCTCGAACAAAGCCGCACGCTGCGCGCCCTTCGCGAGAGCGAAGAGCGTTACGCACTTTCCGCGCGCGGCGCGAACGACGGTCTGTGGGTGTGGGACCTGCGCGCGAACGACGTCTACTACTCGCCGCGCTGGAAAACGATGCTCGGCTATGACGAAGAGGAGATCGGCAGCGCACCCGACGAGTGGCTCTCGCGCGTGCATCCGGACGACGCCGAGATTCTCCGCGCGGCGATCGACGTGCACCTGCGCGGCGCAACACCGCACCTCGAACACGAACATCGGATGCGCGGCCGTGACGGCTCGTATCGCTGGATGCTCAGCCGCGGTCTCGCGGTGCGCGATGCAAACGGCCAGGCCACGCGCATCGCCGGCTCGATGACCGACATCACCGAACGCAAACTTGCAGTCGAGCGGCTGACGCACGACGCGTTTCACGACGCACTCACCGAACTGCCGAACCGCGCGCTGTTCATGGATCGCCTGCAGCGCGCGATCGAAGTGCAGCGCCGCCATCCCGAGTCCGGCTTCGCAGTGCTCTTCCTCGATCTCGATCGCTTCAAGCTCGTCAACGACAGCCTCGGACACTCGATCGGCGACGAGTTGCTCGTCGCCGTCGCGCGGCGCCTCGTCGACACGATGCGCTCGAGCGACACCATCGCCCGCCTCGGCGGCGACGAGTTCGCGATCCTCCTCGAAGGAGTCGAGCACGCGACCGACAGCGTGCGCACCGCGCGCCGCATTCAGGAGGCGCTCGCCGAACCGTTCCAGGCCGGCGCGCACGAGATCTTCACCACCGTCAGCATCGGCATCGCCGTCAGCACGACCGGCTACGAGCATCCGCAGGACGTGCTGCGCGACGCCGACATCGCCATGTATCGCGCCAAGGCTCACGGCAAGGCGCGCCACGAGGTGTTCGACACGAACATGCACGAGCGCACCGTTGCGCTGTTGCAGTTCGAGACCGACCTGCGCCGCGCCATCGAACGCGGCGAGCTGCGTGTGCACTATCAGCCGCTCATCGATCTGCGCGACGGCGGCCTCACAGGATTCGAAGCGCTCGTGCGCTGGCAGCGCGGCGATGCGCTCGTTGCTGCGCAGGAGATCATCTCCGTCGCCGAGGAAACGGGACTGATCGTGCCGATCGGCGAGTGGGTGCTGCGCGAGTCGCTGCGGCAGATGTGCGAGTGGGACGACGCCGGACTCTCGGGCGGCAAGCTCTCGATGCACGTCAATCTCTCGCCGCGGCAACTGCTCCATCCGAATGTGATCGAGCGGCTGCACGAGATCATCCGGGAAAGCGGCATCGACGCGCGGCGCCTGCATCTCGAAGTGACCGAGAGTCTGCTGATCGACAACGCTGCAGCGGCCGCGGAGTTGCTGCATGCCTTGCGCGAAGTGAACGTTGGCCTGAGCCTCGACGACTTCGGCACCGGCTATTCGTCTCTCAGTTCGTTGCGGCAGTTTCCGTTCGACATGCTCAAGATCGATCGGTCGTTCCTGCTCGATGCAGACGCGCGCCGCGTCGACGAAATCGTCCGCACCATCTCCACGCTCGCCCGCCTCCTCGGCATGAGCGTCACGGTGGAAGGACTCGAGACGGCCGATCAGGTCGAGCGCATGCGGAGGCTCGGGATCGAGTTCGCGCAAGGCTTCTACTTTGCGCGGCCGCTCGCACCCGACGCGGCGATGGAGTTGATGCGCGGCCGCGCGGCACACGCGCAATGAGCATTCTCATCGCGACGCAGGGCTGGAACTATCCGGCGTGGGTCGGCCCTCTGTATCCGCCCGGCACGCGCGCCGCCGGATTTCTCCCGGCGTATGCACGCGCATTTCGCGGCGTGGAAGTCGACTCGACGTTCTACGCCGTTCCCGATGCGCGCACGGTGCGCTCGTGGGCCGAGCGCACGCCGCCGGAGTTCACCTTCGCGCTGAAGATGCCGAAGGCGGTCACGCACGAGTTGCGTCTCCGCAATGCAGACGGTGCGGTGAGTGAGTTTCTCGAGCGCGCGCTGCAACTCGGCCCGAAACTCGGTCCGATCCTGTTGCAGATGGGACCCGACTTTGCGCCCGGCGAGTTCCCCGCACTCGAAGCATTTCTCCCTCGCCTGCCGCGCGAGCTTCGCTTCGCAATCGAGTTGCGACAGAGCGGCTGGATGGATGCGGACGTGCTTCCGCAGCTGCATGATCTTTTGTCTGCGCACGGAGTGTCGCTCGCGCTGAACGACGGGAAGTGGATCGCGCGCGAAACGATGCTCGAACTCGCCGGCAAACCGACCGCGGACTTTCTGTACGTGCGCTGGATGGGTCCCGATCGCGACATCACCGACTACTCGCACGTGCAGTTCGATCGCTCGGCAGAGATTCGCGCGTGGGCCGAGGTGATCCGCCGCGCGGCGCACACCCGCGACGTTTTCGGATTCTTCAACAATCACTTCGCCGGCCACAGCCCCGCCAGCGCGCGCGAAATGCAACGGCTCGTCGGACAGGAGCCCGTCGAACCGGAGAGCCTGCGCGAACAGCGATCGTTGTTCTGACGCGACGTGTCATCCCGAGCGTAGCGAGGGACCTGGGCGGTGTCGGCGCGAGCTGCGTGCCGTTCGCCCGCGGCCGCGGTGCTGGCCTTTGTCGGGGTTTTCAGGACTCGCGCAGGCCGTGCACCTGCACGCCCATGCAGATCTCACGGTATCTCCCGAAGATTTCGGGCCCGCTGCTCGATGGGGAGAGGCACGTGGCGTTTCTTCGCTGTCGGCCGGTGGAACCACCGCTTACGGAGTACCTGCGCTGGGAATTCGCCGTGTACGACTGGAATTTTTCCTGATCGCAATAAAAAAGTTATTCGCTTCCTTCCGCCGTCCGGTTGCTTAATCTACTGGAGGGTCCCTGGATGTCGAAAGTCAATCGAATGCGGTATCTGCTCGTCTTCTGCACGCTCCTGCTCGTTGCGGGAGGAGCATTTGCCGAGTTGCTGCCGACGCCCCGTAGCGCGGCGGTCACGCTGTACGGAGACGCGCTGGCAACGGCGGGCGGCAAGCTCGTCGGGCGCGGAGTGAATGTGAACGGCTCGCGGCCGGCGACGGTATCGATACCGTGCGGCGGGGCGGCGGAGATCGTCTGGCGTGAAGTGCGTCGTGAGACCGACGAAGACGGCGCAAGCCATGTGTTTTACCGGCAGTACGTGGTGGGCGGAGGATTCGACGCGGAATTGTCCGGATCGGAGATCGCCGTGCACCGACTGGCCAACGGCAAGCTCTACGCCATTGGCGGACGGCAGTTCGAGTCCGTTACGATCGAAGGATGCGCGAAGCTCAGCGCGACGCAGGCGGCAGCCGAGGCGCGCCGCCGCGTGCGGATGAGCCGGAGCGAGCAGGAGGTTGCGCCGGGCGATGCGCGGCCGGGGATGCGTGCGCTGTTCGCGTCGCGCCTCGACGACACGCGGCTGAAGCTGGTGCAGATCGGCGAGACGTTCCGGCCGGCGTGGTTCACGATCGGCGACGACACGGAGGGCGAGCCGCACGCGGTCGTGCTTGATGCGGAGAACCAGCACGTGCTCTCCATGCGTCCGGCGAATCCGGGCAACAACTGCACGCCAAGTCCCGCCAATCCGGTGACCGCGTACGGCACTCCCGTGCGGCCGGAGCTGACGAACTGGCGGACGATGGGGGCAAGTGTGGCGTCGCGTGTCAGCACCACCGGCGGCGAGAGCTTCACGCATGAAGCAGTTTGGACTCCGTCCGATCCTGCCATCCGCGTCATCGGCTATCACGCCGTCGACACCGACCGATTCAGCTGTTCGGGCACCGGCTACACGCTGTTTCCGCTGAGCATCACCAGCGCGAACTGCTGCTCGCCGGTGTACGACGAGTGGGCTGGCGTTCCGGGTACCACGCCGTTCCATGGCCGCGCCGTGGGTGACGCGATGTGGCACACGTACAAGACGATGTTCGCGTTCAAGTACCTCGGACGCAACGGCTGGGACGGACTGAACAGCGATGCAAAGATCTCCGTGGAAGCCGGCACGGCGGACCAGGGGCAGTTCATGCAGCTCGCTTCCTACAATGCTCCGGCCGGCGCTGTTCGCATCGGAAAGGCGCAGTTGATGTACAGCCTCGCGTCGTCGCTCGACCTCGTCGCGCACGAGTGGGGCCACGGCGTGATCATCACCAGCGCGAATTTCGACTACAACAACACGACAGGAGCGCAGATGCACGAAGGCTGGGCCGACATCATCGGTAACGTCGTGGAAAAGCGCATCCACGGTTCGGGAACGGGCCTCGAGCAGTCATCGGATTTCAAGATGCACGAGGACGCCGCGCTGAGCGGCTACGCGCGGGGCGCGATCGACGACGGTTCCGCCGGCCACGACTGGGTCGGGCCGAACGGCACGATGCATTTCAACGACCGCATGCACCGGCAGGACACGAGCTACGACACCGCGCCGCACGCCAGTGGCAACATGCTCGCGGTGATGTATCTGATCCTCGTGGCGGGCGGCTCGACGGATCTGCCGTCAGGGCTCAATCCGATCTGCTCGCGGCCGAACGGCGCGACGCTGTACGCCGGCTGCGATGCCGCCAACGCGATCACGTTCAACGAGCGCCTCGGGCCGGCCAAGGGCGGCACGCTGCTGTTCTACGCGCTGACGCACACGCTGACCGCGAGTACGAACTGGAACGACGTCGCCGATCGTGTGAACGAGGCGGCGTTCGCGAAGTACAACCAGTGCACGTCCGGGCCGCAGTACAACGCGGCGGGCGAGCAGAACGCGGTGCGTAAGGCGTTCGCTGGAATCGGCTATCCGCGCACGGCAGCCGACATTCAGTGCCCGTGAGCTGACGCTGTTGCGCGCCTCACGCCGCGTGCTCGTTCGCGTGGTCGCTCACGATGCGGCCGCCGCGGATCTCCACCACGCGTGAGGCGCGCTTCGCCAACGCGGGGTCGCCCGACTGCACCTTGAAGCTGGAGATCGGAATGACGATGACGGCGTGACTGGCATCCGGACCGCCGCCCATGCCCATCTGCGTCTTGTGCAGCCAGCTGAACTACGGCGATCCTGTCATCTGTGCAGGCGAGTTCCTGCTGAAATCGAGAACGGGGCCTTTGTTGGAAGGCGTGTCAGACACGTTCATTGCGAGGTCGACGACTCGTCGGGACATTACAAGCCTGTCGCGCGGCGACCGTCTTACGTACGTCCAAGACCAGTTGCGGGCGATCGGAGTTGATAGGACGAACATCGAGTGGCAATGGCGCGAGGATTGAGATTCCCGAGTGGTGTGAAGTCGAGTGACAAAGCGGCGGCGCCCCCGTTGCGCGCGGAAGGGCTGCTCCTAGTGTCGCCTCGCGTACTTGACCCGTTCGTAGCGCCGCTCCGCCGGTCGACCGCCAATAATGTCAGATCACAAAAAGGCACGCAGGAGCGTGGTTGCGGTGCGGCGGCGGGCGTGAAACTCTCCGCGCGTGGAAAACGCACTCTCGCGCCGCTGCATCCTCCTGCTCGCGTTCACCGGCGGCGCGACCGTGGCCAACCTCTATTACAGCCAGCCGCTGCTCGCGATGATCGGCAGCGAACTGCGCGTGACGCCGGCGGCGATGAGCTTTGTTTCGACGGCCACGCAGCTCGGCTACGCCGCGGGACTGCTGCTTCTCGTGCCTCTCGGCGATGCGTTCGAGCGGCGGCGTTTGCTCGTGACGATGACGGTCTGCATCTTCGCGGCACTGCTCTTCGTCGCCGCATCGCATTCCCTCACGATGCTGATCATCTCCAGCGCCATCCTCGGCGCGACGACCATCGTGCCGCAGCTCGTCGTTCCGTTCGCCGCGCACCTCGCTCCCGCGGAAGCGCGCGGCCGCGTCGTCGGATCGGTGATGAGCGGCCTGCTCATCGGCGTAATCATCTCGCGCACGGTGAGCGGCTTCATCGCCGGTTTCGCAGGGTGGCGTTTAATGTACGTGATCGCGGCCGGCGCGATGCTCGTCATCATCGTGCTGCTGCGCACGCAACTGCCGCGCGAGCCCGCGGCCATCGACCTGCGCTACGGCGAGCTTCTTCGCTCGCTCGGCCATCTCGTTCGCACCCAACCGCTGCTGCGGCGTCACGCGCTCATCGGCGCGGCCGGCTTCGGCGCGTTCAGCATCTTCTGGACGACGCTCGCATTTCACCTCGCGCGCCTCTCGCCCGAATACGGCACGAAGACCGTCGGCACGTTTGGTCTGGTCGGCGTTGCCGGCGCGCTGATCGCGCCATTCGCGGGACGCTTCGCCGATCGCTACGGCACGCGATTGCTCAACATTTCCGGACTGGCGCTGATGCTGCTGGCCTACGCGCTCATGGTCGTTCGCGGCGGTGCATCGCTGATCGTGCTGGGTGCAGGGGTGATCCTGCTCGATGCCGGCGAGCAGGCCAGCCACATCGCCAATCAATCGCGGATCTTTGCGCTCGAAGCAACGCTGCGCAATCGTCTCAACGCGGTGTACATGGTGGCGTTCTTCATTGGCGGCGCGGCCGGCTCGCTGATCGGCGGATACGCATGGCAGCACGGCGGCTGGCTGCGGGTCTGTGCCGCGGGCGCAGCGTTTGCGCTGGCGGGGCTCGCCGCGGCCATTCGACGCGATACGGAGAGCGACGCTCGTGCATCATGAAGCGAATCTCATCGCGACCATCGCCGCCGCGTTCGGTCTGGCGATCGTGTTCGGCTTTCTCGCCGTGCGTCTGAAGCTTCCGCCGCTGGTCGGGTATCTCCTCGCCGGGATTCTCATCGGTCCGAATACGCGTGGCTTCGTTGCCGACGTCGCGCTCGCGGGGCAGCTCGCCGAGATCGGCGTGATGCTCCTGATGTTCGGCGTCGGTCTGCACTTTTCGCTCGAAGATCTCGCGTCGGTGCGCGCAATCGCGCTGCCCGGCGCAGTCGTGCAGATCATCGTCGCCACGGCCATGGGAACGGCGACGGCGATGCTCTGGTGGGGCTGGAGCTTCGGCGCGGGACTCGTGTTCGGTCTCTCGCTTTCGGTCGCGAGCACGGTCGTGCTGCTGCGCGCGCTCGAGGATCGCGGGATTCTCGAAACCTTCAACGGCCGCATTGCCGTTGGCTGGCTGATCGTCGAGGACCTGGCGATGGTCCTCGTCCTCGTTCTCCTTCCCCCCCTCGCCAGCCTCCTCGGCGGAACGGCGCAGCAC
>JALYOB010000418.1 GCA_030857085.1 Acidobacteriota bacterium
GCCCAGGAGAACGAGTCAAAGCGGCGACTGGCGTCGCCGCACTCCAAACTAAATGAATTCCCGAACCAGATCCCCGATCAGAAGAAAGTCGATCAGGAACGTGTCGTGCCCGTTCGCCGACGCCACTTCCAGATGCTGCACCGCTGTTCCGTTCGCGCGCATCGCACTCGCCACGCGCTCGCTCTCGGACGGCGGAAACAGCCAGTCGGTGTCGAATGACACGATGAGCGAGCGGCCGCGCCAGCGTTCGAACGCGGCGTGCAACGTGCCGTACTGCTCTTCGAGGTCCATCTCGTCCATTGCGGCCTGCACGCGGATGTATGAGTTCGCGTCGTAGAGCGCGGCGAACTTTTTCCCCTGATATTCAAAGTACGAATCGATCTCGAACTGGCGCGTGTTGCCGCGGCGGCGACGGCCGAACTTGCGCTGCAAGGCGTCGGTCGAGAGATACGTCATGTGGCCGAGCATGCGCGCGACCTGCAGGCCGCGCAGATCTTCATTGCTGTCGTAGTAGTCGCCGCCGTTGAAGTTCTGATCGGTCTCGATGATCTTGCGGCCGAGGATGTGCCAGGCGATGCCGGTGACGGGGACGGCGGAGCCGGTCGCCATGGCGATGATGGCATCGGCGAAGTCGGGATAGAGCGCGGCCCACATCAGCACCTGCATGCCGCCGAGGGAGCCGCCGGCGATCGCGCGCAGACGTGTGATGTTGAGGTGGTCGAGGACGGCTTTTTGCGCCTCGACGGCGTCCTGAATCGTCGGCCACGGATACCGCGAGCCGTACGCCTTGCCGGAATGCGGATCGATCGAATGCGGCGCCGTCGTGCCGAATGGTGAGCCGGGCAGATTCACGCAGACGACGAAGAACTGCTCGAGATCGATCGGCTTGCCGTAGCCGATGAGGCCATCCCACCAGCCGGGTTTCTCATCGGGCGCTTCGGTGTATTTGCCCGCGGCGTGCGCACTGGCGGAGAGCGCGTGACAAACCAGAATCGCATTCGAGCGATCGTGATTGAGCGTGCCGAACGTCTCGTAGACGATGGTGAACGGCGCAATCGTCTGCCCGTGCTGAAAGCGAAAGCCGTCGTGAAGCACGAGCTCCTTCGGCGGATCGGCGAGGAACGATTCGCCGAGTCTCTGGACCGTCGACATCGCGCCGGAGCATAACAAACCGCTCCGACAGTTCCTCGGAGTTCCGCGGTTCCTCGGAGTCTTCTCGCGCGGCGCGGCCCGGCTTTCTCCGAGGAACTCCGAGGAACTCCGAGGAACCCGAGGAACTCTTCCGCGTGTATAGTTCCGCGCGCGTATGGCGAGAGAGCACAGGGTTCTGCTGGTCGAAGACGATGAGGGTCTGCGTTACGCAATGCAGATCGCGCTCGAGCGGGCGGCCCTGAAGGTCGAGCTCGCGGTCGACGGCCGCGAAGCGGTCAAGGCGATCAACGAAGGCCACGGCACGTACTGCTGCGTCGTGCTCGACATGCTGCTCCCAAGCATCCACGGATCATCGGTGGTGACGCACATCGCCCGCGTCGCACCCCGTTTACCCGTGGTGGCCGTGACCGGCTACCCCGACCGCGTCCTCTTCTCCGACCCCGCCGATCGCCACGTGGTGAAAGCAATCTTCGCCAAGCCGATCGAACCGACGGACGTCGCGGCGTATGTGAAGAGCCGCTGTTCGCGGGAGACGTGATGCTGGAGACGTTGTCGGTTATCGGTTGTCGGTTCTCGGTTAAAGCGAGCACCGACAACCGAGCACCGACAACCGACAACCATTCGCACCCGCAACCACCTCACTCCCCCTCCTCCCTCTTCAACTGCCCCTCATAAATCCGCCGCACTTCGTCGATGGTCGAGATCTGCTCGATCGTCTTGTCGTCGCGAATGCGCACGATGCGGGGAAAGCGCAGCGCGTAGCCGGATTTGTGGCGTGAGGACTCCTGGATGCGGTCGAACGCGATCTCGAGCACGACCGTCGGCTCGACGACGTGCACCGGTCCGTGCTGCGCGCGCGTGGTCGACTGAAAGTGCTTGGTCATCGCGGCGATTTCGACGTCTGTCAGCCCGGAGTAGGCCTTGCCGATGTTGACCAGCTCTCCGTCGCGCGAGACGGCGAATGTGAGATCGGAGAGCACCGCGCGCCGTTTGCCGTTACCCCACTGCGCCGCGGTCACGACGCAGTCGAGCGTCGCCAGCGCCTTCTTGTATTTGAGCCACGACTTGCCGCGGCGGCCGGGCGTGTAGACCGACTGCGGATCTTTCACCACCAGACCTTCGTTCGCGCGCACGCGTGCGGCGTCGAAGAGTTCGTCCACATGCGCCGCGTTTTCGACGACGGCTGCGTGTGTCATCCTGAGCGCAGCGAAGGACCTTCCCGTTTGCGCGTTGGAAGATCCTTCCCCGTCTGCGCGGCTCAGGATGACACCGAGTTTCTCGCGCCGTTCGCGGAGCGGCGTCTCGAACAACACCTCGCCATCGAGAAAGAGAAGATCGAAAGCGAAGAAGACCACCGGCGCGTCCGCGCGCAGTTTCGCACTCACCTGTCGCCGCCCGAGGCGCTTCTGGATGACGGCGAAAGGAAGGATGCGATCGCGGAAGGCGACGATCTCGCCGTCGAGAATCACGCTCCGGCCTAACGCGCGCGCCGCTTCCTCCAGCTCGGGAAAACGATGCGCGACGTTGTCGAGCGTGCGCGAGTAGATCCGCACCTCCTGCGATCCGTCGGTGTGAATCTGCGCGCGAATGCCGTCGTACTTGTCGTCCGCAATCGCGCCCGCGCCTAACGCTGCGACGATTTCCGCCGGATCTTCTTCCGGCTGCGCGAGCATGAACGCGAACGGATGAAAGAGCGACATCTTCGCCGTCGAAAGTGCATCGCTCTTCGCAAGCAATGCGGTCGCGCCGATGTCGCCGGTGAACATGTTCGCCTGCCGCACATCCGCCAGCGTCCGTCCAAACGCCTTCGCAATCGAGCTCTCGACCAGCCCTTCCACGAGGCCGATGCGCAGCTCGCGCGTGAGAATCTTCACGACATACCGCGCGCCCTGCGCATCGACTTTGCGCAGCAGCTCGACGAGCACCTCTTTCTTCGCGCCCGCGCCCTGCGTCGCCGCAAGGCGATCAAAGTATTCGCCCAACTCGGTCAGCGTGATGTCGCGCGACGGATCGTTCCGAAACGACTCCGCGATCGTGTCGCCCGGATCGGCATACTTTGGCCACGGCGCCCAAACCTCTTCATGCGTGCGGCCGGTCGCCTCCGCAACCGCGTCGCCGATCGCCGCGCCGCCGACGCCGGTCACGCGCTCCTCACGCCGCGGAAACGGCGAGCCGGAGAAAAACACGGCCGCCCGTTCGAGCGACGCATCATCGAGCGAACGCAGGTACTCCGCGAGAATCCGCTCTTTCTCGCTCTTTTTCGTCGTCGCCGCGATGGCGTTTGCTGTTTGCGCGAAGTCGGAAAGCATTAGAATCCGCCGCCATGAAAACGAAAGTGACCGTGGTCGGCGCGGGCAATGTCGGCGCCACAGTAGCTCAGGGAATCGCTCTCAAGGAACTTGCCGACGTCGTCCTGGTCGACATCGTCGAAGGCGTGCCGCAGGGCAAGTCGCTGGACATGATGGAAACCGCGCCGGTCGAGAAATACGACTCGATCCTCCGCGGCACGAACACCTACGACGGCACCGAGGATTCGGACGTGGTGGTGATCACGGCCGGGTTGCCGCGCAAGCCGGGGATGAGCCGCGACGATCTTCTCTGGAAGAACGAGGAGATCGTGGCCGGCGTCACGCGCGAGGTCGCACAGCGCTCGCCGAACGCGATCATCATCGTGGTCTCGAACCCTCTCGACGCGATGTGCGAAGTCGCCCGCCGCGTCTCGAAGTTCCCGCGCGAGCGCGTCCTCGGCATGGCCGGCGTGCTCGACTCGGCCCGCATGCGCGCGTTCATCGCCATGGAGCTCAACGTCTCCGTCGAAAACACGCACGCATTCGTCCTCGGCGGCCATGGCGACACGATGGTTCCGCTGCCGCGCTATTCGACGGTCTCCGGCATTCCGATCACGGAACTGATCGCGAAGGACCGCATCGACGCAATCGTCGATCGCACCCGCAACGGCGGCGCGGAAATCGTGAATCTCCTCAAGACCTCCGCCTGGTACGCGCCCGGCGCGTCGACGGTCGAAATGGTCGAGGCGATCCTCAAGGACAAGCGCAAAATCCTCCCGTGCGCGGCGCTGCTGCAGGGGGAGTACGGCTACAACGATCTGTACGTCGGCGTGCCGGTGAAGCTCGGCCGCAATGGCATGGAGCAGATCATCGAGATCAAGCTGACCGAAGAGGAGTCCGCCGCCCTGCGCCATTCGGCTGATGCTGTGAAAGAGCTTGTTGACAAGCTGAAGACAGCTGCTTAACGCGAGAGAGACGACGAGGGGCCTCCGGCGGGCCGGCGCGGCCGGCAGCGCTGGTTGGCCAAGCCGTTACGCGCGCTGTGCGAACTGACCGCAGCCATCGAGTACAGCGCG
>JALYOB010000067.1 GCA_030857085.1 Acidobacteriota bacterium
CACGCTCAGTGAAGCGGGTCCGATCATGACCGATGCGGCCGCGGGGACGGATCGGGACGCGAACGAGACGCCGATCGCGCTCAGCGAAGCCGGCCCGATCATCAGCGAGGCCGGTGCAGTGACGACCCAGTCCGTCATCAGCAATCCGATCAAGGCCGCGCGAGACATCTTCGACGCACCGACGGACAAAGCGCCCGAGCCGGAGCCGCGCCGCGAAGAAGCGCGTGAGGAACAGCAGTCCGTGGTTCCTGCCGAAGCTGCGGAGATTCGCGAGCAGCCGACCGATCGGGCCGAGCCGGAGGCACGCGGCGAGCGTCCCGACTCACTGCTCAGCGACTGGGACCTGCACCTCTTCAATGAAGGGACGCACCTCAAGCTGTGGCAGAAACTCGGAAATCACATTGTGCCGGGCGGCGTCATGTTCGGCGTATGGGCGCCCAATGCGGACAGTGTGAGCGTCGTCGGCGACTTCAATGGCTGGAATCCCGACGCGAATCCGCTGCAGGCGCGCGGTATGTCCGGAATCTGGGAAGGCTTCGTCCCCGACCTCGGCCGCGGCGCGACCTACAAGTACCACATCCGCTCGCGCCACAATGAGTACACCGTCAATAAAGCCGACCCGTTCGCGGTGCTTCAGGAAACGCCTCCCGCCACCGCGTCGAAGGTGTGGGACCTCGAATACGAGTGGAGTGACGCCGACTGGATGCGCACCCGCGCGTCCCGCAACTCCTACGAAGCGCCATGGACGATTTACGAAGTGCACCTCGGCTCGTGGCGCCGCGTCTCCGACGATGGCGGCCAGACCTGGCGTCCCATGAGCTACCGCGAGATCGCCGCGCCATTGGCCGAGTACGTGAAGAAAATGAATTTCACGCACGTCGAGCTGATGCCGGTGGCCGAGCATCCGTTCTATGGCTCCTGGGGTTATCAGGGCACCGGCTATTTCGCCCCCACCAGCCGCTATGGAACGCCGCAGGATTTCAAATACCTCGTCGACGTGCTGCACCAGAACGGCATTGCCGTCATTCTCGACTGGGTTCCTTCGCATTTCCCCACCGACGAACACGGCCTCGGCTACTTCGACGGGACGCACCTTTACGAGCACTCCGATCCGCGCAAAGGATTTCAGCCCGATTGGGGATCGCTGGTCTTCAATTACGGCCGCAATGAAGTGCGCGCGTTTCTCCTGTCGAATGCACTCTACTGGCTCGACGAATATCACATTGACGGATTGCGCGTGGATGCGGTCGCGTCGATGCTCTATCTCGACTATTCGCGTAAGGCGGGCGAGTGGATTCCGAATGAATTCGGCGGCCGCGAGAACATCGAGGCCATTTCGTTCCTCCGCCGCCTCAATGAAGACGTCTACAAAGAACATCCCGACGTGCAGGTGATCGCGGAGGAGTCGACAGCGTGGCCGATGGTTTCACGGCCGACGTACGTGGGCGGCCTCGGATTCGGCATGAAGTGGGACATGGGCTGGATGCACGACACCTTGCGCTATTTCTCGCGCGATCCCGTGCATCGCAAGTTCCACCACAATGACCTCACCTTCCGGATGATGTATGCGTTCACCGAGAACTTTGTCCTGCCGCTGTCGCATGACGAGGTGGTGCACGGGAAGGGATCGCTGATCGGGAAAATGCCGGGTGATGACTGGCGCCGCATGGCCAACCTGCGGCTGCTTTTCTCCCACATGTACGCAAATCCCGGCAAGAAACTGCTCTTCATGGGCGGCGAGATTGCACAGCATCGGGAGTGGAATCACGACGCCAGCCTGGAATGGGATCTTCTGCAGCAGCCATTGCACGCCGGCATCAACCGCTGGATCGAAGACCTCAATAAAGCGTACCGCGACATTCCGGCGCTGCACGAACTGGACATGTCGCCGGACGGTTTCGAGTGGATCGATTGCTGCGATACCGAGAACAGCATCGTGACGCTCATGCGCAAATCGAAATCGCGTCCCGACGAAGTGGTCGTGGTCGCGCTGAATTTCACCCCCATGCCGCGGCACAATTATCAGATCGGCGTGCCGCGCCCCGGCCACTGGCGCGAAGTGCTCAACAGCGACGCGCCACTGTACGGCGGCAGCGGTCAGGGGAACATGGGAGGCGTCGACGCAGCGCCCATTCCGCTGCATGGACGCCGCTGGTCGGCAACGATCACCCTCCCGCCGCTCGGCGCGGTATTTCTCCTGTCCGAGAGCAGCAGAGAAGAAAACGAATCAGAAGAGAGGTAGCTCTTGTCCGACATTCAGGCAGCATCCGTCCCCGGCACCGAAACCTTTCCGCCGGCGGATGATCAGCAACAGGCTTCGTATTCACCTTTCGGTACGCCGTTAGGCGCACATCTCCTCGAAGGAAATCGCTGCGAGTTTCGCGTGTGGGCTCCCGAGCAGGACAGCGTCGAATTGCACATCGTCGCGCCGAACGACCGACGTGTTCCCTTGCAGAAGACCGACAACGGCTATCACGAGGCCGTGGTCGACGACTGCGCCGAAGGAACGCGCTATTTCTTCGTCCTCGGCGAGAGCGAGCGTCCCGACCCTGCTTCGCGGCTGCAGCCCGAGGGCGTGCATGGCCCGTCCGAAGTGGTCGGCCAATCGTTCGAATGGACGGACGACGGCTGGAGCGGCATTCCGCTCGAGGACTACGTCGTCTATGAGTTGCACGTGGGGACGTTCACGGAAGAAGGAACGTTCGACGCCATGATTCCGCGCCTCGATGCATTGAAGGAACTCGGCGTCACGGCCATTGAGCTGTTGCCTGTCGCGCAGTTCCCCGGCGCGCGCAACTGGGGCTATGACGGCGTGTATGTCGGCGCGACGCAGGAGTCGTACGGCGGCCCGCGCGCATTGAAGCGCCTCGTCGATGCCTGTCACGCCCGCGGGCTGGCCATCGTCCTCGACGTGGTCTACAACCACCTCGGCCCCGAGGGGAATTACCTCGGCGAATACGGCCCGTACTTTACGGACCGGTACAAGACGCCGTGGGGGCTCGCGCTGAACTTCGACGGTCCGCGCAGCGACGATGTGCGCTGGTATTTCATTCACAGTGCGCTGCAGTGGGTCGACGAATTTCACTTCGACGGCTTACGCGTCGACGCGGTGCACGCAATCGTCGACCATTCCGCACAACCGTTCCTGCAGGATCTCTGTGACAACGTGCGTGAGCGCGCGCAGAAGCTCGGCCGCCGCATCTACACCATCGCCGAATCCGACCTCAATGACCCGCGCGTCATCACCTCGAAGGAAGAGTACGGCCTCGGATTCGATACGCAGTGGGCGGACGATTTCCACCATTCTCTGCACACGCTCATCACCGGCGAGAGTGCCGGCTATTACGAAGGGTTTCCGGCCAAAGCGACGAACCTCGCGCGCGTGCTGACCACCGGCTATCTGTACACGGGCCAGCATTCGAACTACCGCGGCCGCAAATACGGCCTCAAGCCGAAAACCAAAGACGGCGCGCAGTTCGTCGTCTCGATGCAGAACCACGATCAGGTCGGCAATCGCATGATGGGCGATCGCATTGCGGGCCTGGTGTCGTTCGACGAGGTGCGTCTCGCCGCCGCGGCGACGATTCTCTCGCCGTTCGTGCCGATGCTGTTCATGGGAGAGGAATACGGCGAAAAAGCGCCGTTCCAGTATTTCACCTCTCACTCCGATCCCGCGCTCATTGAAGCAGTGCGCAATGGCCGTAAAGAAGAGTTCAATGACTTTGCGTGGCAGGGGGAGGCTCCCGATCCGGACGACGAGGAGACGTTCCGCCGCTCGAAGATCAACTGGGATCTGCGCGAGAAGGGGGAGCACGAGTCGATCTGGCGCTTTTACAAGCAACTACTCGCATTGCGCCGCGATACTCCCGCATTGCGCAATCTCGATCTGAGCGCCGTCCATGCCGTGGCCGACGACTCGAAGCAGGTGCTCCTCGTCCGTCGCGGCACCGGAGCCGAGCAGGTTCTCCTCGGCTTCAATTTCAGTGACACGGCCCAGCAGGTGCGTGCACTGGAAGGGTCGTGGCAGACGCTGTTCGACACCGGCGCGAAAATCGAGGGCGGTGAGATCACGCTGCCGCCGCACGCGTTCGCGATCTGGAGTGCGGTGAGCTAGATGTACCGCGTTCCGATCGCTACATACCGCATTCAGTTCAACGCCGGCTTCACGTTCGAGCAGGCGAAGAGCATCGTCGCGTATCTCCGCGCCCTCGGCATCAGCGACCTTTATGCGTCGCCGCTCCTGCGGCCGCGCAAAGGGAGCACGCACGGCTACGACATCGTCGACGCAACGATGCTCAACCCCGAGCTCGGGACGCGCGAGGATTTCGACGCGCTGCACGAGGAGCTTGCGTCCAATGAGATGGGGCTGCTGCTCGACATCGTGCCCAATCACATGGCCGCCAGCCATGAGAACGCCTGGTGGATGAGCGTTCTCGAAAACGGCGCACAGTCGCGCTTTCTGCACTATTTCGACATCGACTGGCGCAACGACAAAGTCCTCCTCCCGATCCTCGGCAAACCGTACGGCGAGGCGCTGGAAGAGAAGGAACTGCAGCTCGGATTCGATGCCGACGGGTTTTTCATTTCGTATTACGACAAGCGGCTGCCGGTCGCGCCGCAGGCGTATCAGATCGTGCTGCGCGAATGCATCGAGTCGCTGCCGAACGAAGGTCCGGCCATCGAGGTGCGGGACATTGTGCAGAGCGACAATGCCATCGCCAACAGCCGCTTCTTGAAAGACACGCTGTGGCGCGTGCGCGAGCAGTCGAAGGAGTTTCAGGAGGCGCTGGAGCGGACGATCGAACGCTTCAATGGCGATCCCGATCTGCTGGACCGCCTGCTGGACGCGCAGGCGTACCGGCTCGCGTACTGGCGCACGGCCAGTGAGACCATCAATTACAGGCGCTTTTTCGACGTCACCGACCTGGTCGGCGTGAAGGTCGAGAATCCGGAAGTATTCGAATTGCCGAACCGGCTCGTCTTCGAGCTGATCGGCGAGGGAAAGATCACCGGCGTCCGCATCGATCACATCGACGGTCTGTACGATCCGGTCAATTACCTGACCAAACTCCAGCTTCGTCTCGGCGACCCGGCTGCGACGGACGGACGCGAACAGTTCTATGTCGTGGTCGAGAAGATTCTCGAGCATGGCGAGGATCTGCCTGCGTCGCTGCGTTGTGCCGGCACGACCGGCTACGACTTTCTCGATACGGCGAATGCGGTGTTCGTCGATCCGGCAGGCCTCGGCAAACTGACCGAGTTCTATCGTGAATACACCGGTTTCACGGGTTCATACGAAGACCTGGTGTACGAGCGCAAGAAGCAGGTCATTGAACAGTTGTTCTATGGCGAGATGCGCGCGCTCGGTTCGCACCTGGCGTCACTTGCAGTTTCGGATCGTAACGCGCGCGACTTTTCGCCGAGTGAATTGCAGGTCGCGCTCATCGAGGTCACGGCGTGCATGCCCGTGTATCGCACGTATGTGCGTGAGGCGTCTGTGCCGGAGGAGGATCGCAAGTTCATCGCTCACGCGATGGAAGATGCGCGGCGGCGCGCGAAACAGGTCGAGGGGCGTCTGTTCGATTTCGTTGAACGCGTTTTGCTGCTCGATCCGCCGCAGTACATTGCGACCGAGCGTGACAAGTGGCTCGCGTTCGTGATGCGGTGGCAGCAGTTCACCGGGCGCGTGATGGCCAAGGGCGTCGAAGACACGGCGTTCTACAACTACAACCGGCTGCTGTCGATCAACGAAGTGGGCGGCGATCCGGGACGCGGCAGCGATTTCGATCCTGTCGCCGAAATGCACGCGCGCAATGAGCGGATGGCGAAGACGTGGCCGAATACGATGAACGGCACGTCGACGCATGACACCAAGCGTTCCGAGGATGTAAGGGCGCGGATCAGCGTGTTGTCGGAGATTCCGGAGGAGTGGCAGCGCATTGTGGCGGAATGGACCAGTGCGAATGCCTCCCTCAAAAAGAACGATGCGCCGGACGCGAACGAAGAGCTGATGATTTATCAGACCATCGTCGGTATGTGGCCGCTCGATGAGGCGGAAATTGCCGGCGTTCCCGATCGTCTGCGCGCGTTTCTCGAAAAAGCGGCGCGCGAGGCGAAGACGCATTCCAGCTGGCTCGAGCCGAATGCCGATTATGAGAAGGCATTGCAGGATTTCGCGACGGCGGTCGTCGAGCACAAGCCGTTCCTCGAAACGTTCCGGAAGTTCCACGAACGGATCGCACTGCACGGCATGGTCAATTCCCTGGCGCAGGTGGTCCTGAAGGCCTGCAGCGTCGGCCTCCCCGATTTCTATCAGGGAACGGAACTGTGGGACTTCAGCCTCGTCGATCCCGACAATCGCCGTCCTGTCGATTATGAGAAACGCGCGGCATTTCTTCGCGATCTGCCCGCGGCCGACGCGTTGTTGGCCGATTGGAAAGACGGCCGGATCAAGCTGTTCGTGACCGCGCGCTGCCTCGCGGCGCGAGCCGGCAATCGTGAGGCATTTCAGGGCGACTATCGCGCCATTGAGACCGGCACGCCGAATGCGCTCGCATTCACCCGCGGCGATTCGGTGCTCGTCGCCGTCCCACGCCTCACGACGCAGCTCGGCCCGGACGTTCCTATTGGCGACGTGTGGGGCGATCACGCGCTGAAGCTCAGCGGACGCTGGCGCAATGTGTTCACGGGAGAGACGATCGACGGCGATCGCCTCGCGCTGCGCGACGTCTTCCGCACCTTCCCCGTGGCGGTGTTCGAACGGGCGTAAAATCGGGCCATGGCACCGACGACAGCGACGAGGATGACGGCGGCCGAGTTCCTCGAATTGCCCGACGACGGCAAGCGGTACGAGCTGATCGAGGGGGAGGTTGTATTGAACGCGTCACCCGTCACGCGGCATCAGCGCATCTCGCGCGTGCTGCTGGTTCAGCTCGATCGGTACTTTGAAGAACGCGGCGGCGGTGAAGTGTTCGATGCGCCGTACGACGTCGTTCTCGACGAGGAGAACGTCGTCGTACCGGATCTCGTGGTCGTCACGTCCGATCGCGCCGCCATCATCAATCCGCGGAACGTGCACGGCGCGCCGTCCATCGTCATCGAAGTGCTCTCCGATAGCACACGGCGCAAGGACGAGATTGGAAAACGGAAGCTGTACGAGCGTGCCGGTGTGGCGGAGTATTGGATCGTCGACCCGGCGATCGATGCGGTGAAGATCTACCGGCGCGACGGTGACAGATTCGGCGGCGCGATTGCGATCGATGCGGAGACGGGCGGTACGCTCACGTCGCCGCTGCTGCCCGGCTTCGCGCTCGACGTTCGTCGTATCTTCCCTGCTGAATGAAATCCTTCATCGTCACCGTCACCCTCTTCCTCACCTCTTCCGTTCACGCAGACCTCGTCCGTTACTGGACCGGCAATGCAGATAACGTTCGTCCGAAACTGCATGGCCCGGTGCTCGTGCTCGCGGGCGGGGGCGGGGACGTCACGGCAGCGATGCAGGCAGCCATTGACCGCGTGCGCGGCTGCAGTGATTGCGGCGCGAAAATCGACATTGTGGTGATTCGGGCGTCGGGTGCGGAGGGGTACAACCCGTATTTCATGGCCATGCGCGGGGTGGACTCGGTGTTGAGCATGGTCATTACCGATCGTGCGTCGGCATCGCGGCCGGAGGTCGTACAGAGCGTGCGCGAGGCGGAGCTGGTTTTCTTTGCGGGCGGCGATCAGTGCAATTACGTCCGCTGGATCAAGGGGACGCCTGTTGCCGCTGCAATCAAAGACGTTTATCGCCGCGGCGGCGCGATCGGCGGGACGAGCGCAGGCCTCGCCATTCAGGGTCAGTACATTTACGACGCCTGCCCGAGTCAGAGTGCACAAGCAAAGGACGTTTTGCGCGATCCGTTTCATGCCGACGTCAGCGTGTCCTCGGATTTCTTCGCCTGGCCGGCGATGCGCGGCATCGTCACCGATACGCATTTTCAGCAGCGCGACCGCCTCGGCCGCCTGATCGTGTTTCTCGCGCGCGCACACAGGAACGCGCCGCTCTTTGGATTGGGGATCAGCGAAGGAACCGTGGCGCTGGTGGACCGCAATGGGCGGGCGGTGGTTTACGGCAAGGGGCCTGTGCATCTCGTGGCCGCAGAACGCAAACCGGACGTGCTCAGTGCGAAGACGCCGCTGACCTATCGCAATCTGCGCATCTGGCGGTTTGCATCAGGGGAGACGTTTGATTTGCGCAGGGCGCCGGCGGATCGGGCGAAGGTCATCGACGTCGTCGACGGGCAGCTGAGCGCGGATCCATATTGAGGCGGCGCCAGCCGCGGCTTTGCCGCGGCGTTCAGAGCGGCGGCTTTGCCGCCGCACTCCAAAAGGGCCGGCTTTGCAGCCGGCCCTTTCGATTGACGCGAGTGGGATTTAGAACGAGAGCTTGGCGCCGAGGCGGAAGAGGCGGGGGCTCTGCATTTCCTGAATGGCGGTCGGGTCGGGGACGGGGCGGGAGGCGGTCGGCGCCGCGATTTCATAATCGCGCCACAGCACCGAACGCTCATTGGTCACGTTGAACGCGTCGACCGACACTTCGAGGCCCACGCCCGAAACGCGGAATTCCTTTCCGACGCGCAGGTCGAGCTGGAAGAGATTCGGGAAGCGGTAATCGTCGAACGTGCCGATCACATAGCGGCGGTTCACGCCGTCTACGCGCTCGCGGCGATTGTAGCCATTGATGTAGCCCTCGCGACCGGTGACCACTGCGCCGATGTTGATGGCCCACGGCGCGCGATACAGGCCGGTGAGGCTGTACGCCCAGCGCGCGTTGATGTAGCCGTCGGAGCCGTTGCTCGACGCGACTGCCGAGTCATCGCACGTATAGCAGCCGTCACCCTCGAGGAGCGGGCTCGGGTTCTGGATGCCCTTCGCGCCGACCTTCTGCTTCCAGTCGGACAGCGTCACCTGCGCGCGCATCATCCAGCGATCGGTCATGCGGCGCGTTGCGCTGAGCTCGAGGCCGTCGTAAACCTGCTGATAATCGGGGCGATTGCGCGTCGCGTAATACGTGGGGCGCGCAACGCCCGCGCGGAGTTTGTAATACGGAATCGAATACGCGGTGCCGTCGGGGAGCTTGCCGGTGAACGGCGTCGCGGAGAGCTCGTAATCGGCGGCGGTATAGAAGTCGCCGCCGCCGCGGGTCTTCTCGTACTGGTTCCAGATGAAGTTCTCGCGGAGGCGGTGGGTGTAATTGAGACCGACCGCCCATCCGGGCGTGAGCTCGTGCTCGACGCCGAACAGAACTTCGTCGGTCGTCGTCGGCTTGTGATTCGCGTAATCGATGCGGCCGACCGAAGCTGCGCCGCCGCCGAGGTTTTTCGGATCGATGCCGACCCAGTTCTGCAACCTGGTCAGATCGACTTCGCCGCGCTGAACGCGCTTGTCGCCGTTGGCGTCGGTCCAGGGGTAGTACAGAACCTGATAGTCATAGAAGGGATTGTTCGAGCCGGCGTCGCTCGCGCCGAGCTGGTCGACGTAGCGGCTGTAGCTGCCGCGGACGACGGTCCGCTTTTCTGCGCCGAGAGCGTAGGTTGCGCCGATCTTGGGGGTGAGGGCGTTCCATTGCAGCTTGCGCGTGTCGCCAGCGTAGCTGGTCGCAATGAGAATGTCCGGAATCACGGGATTCGCCGGCACTTCGCTGGCGAGGTTGTACGCCTGCTGGCGTTCGTAGCGCAGGCTGCCCTGCACGGTGAGATTGCCGAAGGTCACGAGGTCGCCGGCATAGAGGTCGGAATACTGACCGGTATAGAGCGGGTGGGCGGCGCGGGTGAAGGCGGCCAGGTTATTGGCCGGATTCGTATAGAACTCGCCCCAGGTCTGATTTCCGGGATAAACGACCCACCACTCGGTGTCCTGATCGCGATAGCCGGCGCCGAATTTCAGTTCGTGTCCGATGATGCCGGTCTTGAAGAACGTCGAGCCGTCGAGGCGATAGTTGTTCTGCTGGAGGGCCTGCTCGGACTCGCGATACGTCCGATGCCAGCCGCGATTTTCGCCATTGAGGCCCTGGGTATTGATCCAGTACGGCTCGATGTCGTCCATGCCGCCGCGCGGGCTCTGTTTGTAACCACTGTCGACGCGGGCGAGCATGCCGGTGACGACGAGGCTATTGGAGAAAACGTGCGTGTCTTCGATTTTCGCCACATAGCCCGGGCCGCTCTGGCGGCGGGCCGTCTCCGGCGGACGCGTGGCCGACAAATCGCGCGCATTCACGGTCTTGTCGCTGAACATGTAATACGCGGAGGCGTTGTTGTTCTGCAGCGGCTGCGCATTGATTTTCGCGGTCCAGTTGCGAAGGCCGGTGCGCTGCGGGAAAAGGTAGCTGCTGGTGAGGTTGGAGATGTCGTTCTGGCTGTAGGCGCCATAGAACCAGACGCGGTCGCGCACGATTGGGCCACTGAGGTCGCCACCGAGCTCGGTCACGTTGTCAACGCGATTGCCTTCGCGAATGGTGCCGGGCATGGTGGCGCTGGCCTGCAATTCTTCGTCGGCCCAGAAGCCGCGCAGGGTGCCGTCGAATTCATTGGAGCCCCGCTTGGTGACCATGTTGATCTGCACGCCCGGCGTGCGCACGGACGGATCGGCGCTGCTGGTGACGACCTGGAATTCCTGTAATGAGCCGAAGTCGTAATAGAAGGTGGAAGTCCCCGTCTCGTCCATTTCGGTGACGTTGACGCCGTCGATGTTCCACGCGGTCTGGTTGCGCTCGACGCCTTTGCTGACGAAGTAGGACTGCTGGCCGCTCTTGTTGCCGCCCACGTTGACGCGATCGACCAGCACTCCCGGCATCTGCTGGAGCATGACCCACGGGTCGCGAGCGGTCGGCAGCGCTTCGATTTCTTCCTGGGTGACGACGTCGCCGGTGCCCATTTCGCGGGTGTCGACGAGCGGCGTGGCGCCGGTGACGGTCACGGTTTCGCTCATGCTGGGCGACAGCGTCAGCGGGATGTCGGCATTGGTGCCGATGTTGACTTCGACGTTGCGATTGACGACGCCGAATCCGGAGAGTTCAGCGGTCACTTTGTAGGTGCCCGGCGGGAGGCGCAGGAACCGGTACGCGCCGTCGGATTCGGTGACGAAGGTCTGCTGCATTCCGCCCGCATTGACGGTGACGGTCACGCCCGGAAGGGGAGCGCCGCTCTTGTCGGTGACGGTGCCGTAGATGTTGCCGGTGGAGCTCTGCGCGAAGAGTGATGCGGTGATCAGCAACCAGAGGCCCGCGGTGAACGTCATGATGTACTTCACGTACCGCCGGCTGCCCTGTCGTGGCCTCATCGATCCTCCTGAGCGAGCGCAAGTTCGACCCGCGCCGCTTCATTTTTGAGATGCGGCCAAAATGAACCGCAGGCGGTGGGTTGTCAATCGCGGAAAGACGACGGGGAGCGCCTCCGGCGGGCCGCCACGGGCGGCAGCGCTGGTTGGCCCAGCCCGTTACGCGCGCTGTGCGACCTGACCCCGGGCATCGAGTACAGCACGCAAGAAGGCTTGGCCAACCAGCGCTGCCGGCCGTGCCGGCCCGCCGGAGGCGCTCCGGTCGTCGTTCAGCGTCGAGAACGAGCGAGCACGGACGCGGCGATCACCGGGAGCCACACCATGACCGCTTCGCTGCGCAACGTCTCGATTCCGCGGGCGCTGAAGAAGCCCGCGCCGATCGGGGAGACGCGGATCGGTGTCCAGGGGAAGAAGTAGCGGTGGTTCGAGAACGGCGCAAAGAGAGCGACGCCGAGGCCGCCGTTGGTGAGGGCGTCGAGCAGGGGATGGGAGATTGCGCAGAGGAAGAGGAACGCGAACGCCGCGCGGCGCTGCTCGCGCGCGGCCACGACGCGCGTCGCAATCGCGGCGACGACCAGTGCAAAAACGATGGAGTGGGTGAAGCCGCGATGGCCGAGGAGATGTTCGTACGGAATGCCGAGGGCGAAGGAGAGGACGTCCGCATCGGGAAGGACGGTACGATCGCGCCGGCGATTGCGACGCGACGCGGGATGCGCGGCCACCAGGGCGCGAGCAGCGCGATCGCAGGGTGGGTGAGGATGGTGGGCATGGCCCGATTTTAGGGCGACGAGGGCCTCCGGCGGCCGGGCCACGGGCCCGGACCCGTCAGGCAGGCCAAGCC